>NZ_JBRJXU010000118.1:0-2522 GCF_057467645.1 Zarconia sp. | reverse complement strand
TTCCCCATTCCCCATTCCTCATTCCCCATTCAAAATGTCTACTTCACAAAATATCAAAGGAAAAGTCCTGCGGGGTGGCATTGCCCTCACCCTGAGGCGAATCTTAGTCACCCCTCTTTCTTTAGCCAACGTGCTGGTGGTGGCTCGCATTCTCGGGCCGGAACGTTACGGCATTATCACCATCGCCCTGGGGATTATCTACTTTCTCGGTCGCACCTGCCGCATGGGATTGCACATATATCTGATTCGTCAGCCCGATTCTTCGAAAAAGACCTCCGAGGAAATCCTGGCGTTTTACAATACCGTCGGTATCGCCATTTGCGTTTTGCTCTGGTTTGCGGCCCCGGCTTTGGGGTGGTGGACGGGAAAAAGTGCAACGACGGAAGTGTTTCGGTGGTTGCTGCCTGCGGTTTGGCTCGATAGCGTCAGTCGGGTGTTTATCAGTCAGTTGGAACGGGAGTTGAACTTTACCCGCGTCGGTTTAATTGAAGCCCTGGGGATGGGTGTAAATTACTTATCGGCGATCGCCCTGGTTTTGATGGGGTGGGGTTATTGGGGACCGATCGCCGGAACGGTTCTGGGTTTCGCCGTCCAGGCAGGTTTGGGCGCTTTTTCTTATCCCCTCGCTTGGCGCTGGCGCTGGCACTGGTCGGTGTTGCGTCCGGCCCTGGCTTACGGTTTGACCTATTCGGGATCGGACTGGATTCTCGAACTGCGACTCCTGAGAATTCCCATCCTCGTCAGCCGCTTGGTGAGCGTCGAAGCCGCTGGGTTGATTAATATTGCCTTTCGCATGGCCCACCAACTTTCGATGCTGCGGTTGGTGGTGCGCCGGATGTCGATTAGCGTGATGGCAAAACTCCTCGACGCACCCGATCGCATTCGTCGCGCGATCGGTCAGGGTATGGCGTACCAAGCCTTAACCATCGGACCGGTGTGTGCGGCGTTTTCCTGCTGTGCTGCTTGGCTGATTCCCCTGATGTTCAGTTCGGAATGGTTGGTGAGTGCGAAAATTTTCCCGTTTATCGCCTTCGGAATTTTGGTCAGTTCTATTTTCGACTTGCACTCTTCCACCCTCTACGCCGCCGGACGCAATCGAGAAGTGGCGAAAGTAAATTTTGCCTATGTTGGCATTCTCTGGTTGGTGTCGATCGCGCTGTTACCGGGTTGGGGAGTTTGGGGATACGGGGTTGCAGAAGTGATGGCTTTGGCGGGTTATGTTGTCATTCATCGATCGCTGAGCAAACTCTACGGTTCGCCGAACTACTCTAAAGCCGTCTGGTTAATTGTGGCGACGATTTTCCCGCTATTTGGTGGGGTTTTCCTATCGCCGGTTTGGGCGATCGTTGTATTTATCGCCAGTTACGGATTGGTGTTTCTCCTCAATTCCAAATTGCGGAAGTTACCGATGGAGTTGCTATCAGCACGGAAATCTCCTAAATCAGCCTGAAAAGCTTGGGGAACAGGGAATGGGGAAGAAGCGGCAATCGCATCTAATCTACTAGTTTGGACTGAAACGGGGACACGGAGACGCGGTGACGCGGAGAGGGATTGAGCATTTTTATCTTGTTTTTGAGAATATAGCTGTATTCAGTGAGGTTAGGACACAGCCTGTTGGAGAACGGTCTCGATCGCATCTCGTAGACTAGGAGATTGAGGTAACAGCTTGCGAACCCGACTTTTCAACCAAGCCCAACACAAATCAGATCCGATTCAAGTCAGGAGAATAAGGCGGTAAATAGACCAATCTGCATCCGACCGATTCAATCAATTGAGCAATCCGACCACCTACAAGGAAAGCTGGCATTATCCGCGCATTACCCATTCTCCAGGATGTAATTGGGGAATCAAGCAAGTCTCTAACCAAATCTCAAACACGGTTCGATTACAAGACCCCTCTACGGTGAAGGGAGCAATTAATTGACCAGCGCGATACCCGGCGATCGTATTGATGCGTCCTTTGCGACAACCAGATTTGAGGTCGTAGAATCGTTCTCCTGCTGGTGCGTACCCATAGCCATAATTGTCTCGTTCATCCATACCGGACTCATCGACATAGACCAGGTGAGGAGCTGATTGGTCTCCGAGTTCCTTTAAGAATGCCGCCCGTTTAACTTCACAGCGTTGGATATAGCCGAAGGTTTTTTTTTGCGGGTGTACTCGATCTTCTGTAATGCTCTCGACATCGTGGGTTGACTAATCTGGTCTTCCCACAGTTGCGCCATTTGACTTTGGGTTTTTTCTCCATGAACCTTGACGAAAGCCACGAACTTTTCCCAATCCTTAATTTTTCGCTTTGGTGAGGATGTAGGTTGGGTCTGAGGTTGGATCTCCCCAGTTTGAGTCCATCGCCGACACCACAAGTTAATCGTATTACGACTGATATAGCTAAGCGCATGGCGCTTAGGACAAACAGCACAGAGCAGCATCAACAGCTTCGCGCAAGGTTTTTCCTGACTCAATTAGCCGTCGGGCGATTGATTTCATTCGCGCCCACCAACGCTCAATGGGGTTGAGATCCG
>NZ_JBRJXU010000117.1:0-43493 GCF_057467645.1 Zarconia sp. | reverse complement strand
GTTCACCCAAGCTAACGTGGGTGGTGACGATACCGTTGACTCTGATGCGGACCCCGAAACTGGGATGACCCAGAAAGTGACCTTGGAATCGGGGGAGGACGACCCCACTCTCGATGCGGGTATTGTTGAAATCGTCGAACCCGCGAGCCTGGGAGACACGGTATTCTACGACACCGACGGCGATGGCATCCAAGATGCTGGCGAAGCTGGTGTGGCTGGGGTCACCGTTACCCTGACGGGTGGCGGACAAGATGGAATCATTGGTAATGGCGATGACACCACCGCCACAACCACCACCGATCTTGCTGGTGAATACAGCTTCGAGAACCTCAATCCTGGAGAGGAATACCAAGTCCGATTCTCTAACCTGCCGCAGGGCTACGAGTTCACTCAAGCCAACGCCGGGGGCGACGACACGGTCGATTCCGATGCCAATCCCAACAACGGCAAGACCGAAAAAGTCACCCTCGACCCGGGAGAAAACAACCCTACCCTCGATGCGGGTATCGTCGAAATCGTCGGACCCCCGGCACCCAAGAAGATCTTCTTTGAAGTGGATGGAGAAGGCAATCCCCTCTCGGTGGGTCAGGTGATTAATGACGAGTTTGCGGCATTAGGCTTTACCGTCACCACTCATAATCCTCCTACCGAGGACGATCCTGGCAACCCGGCGATGATTTTCGACTCGGCCAAT
The DNA here is from genome assembly GCF_057467645.1 of Zarconia sp. Taxonomy (NCBI): domain Bacteria; kingdom Bacillati; phylum Cyanobacteriota; class Cyanophyceae; order Oscillatoriales; genus Zarconia; species Zarconia sp. Next base: position 42,799 of record NZ_JBRJXU010000117.1, on the reverse strand, counting down.
CCTACCGGTGAAGACGACGATCTCTACAGTACCGAGCATGGCAAGATTCTGATTATTTCGGAGGATGGAGATTCTAGCGATCCCGACGATGCCGCCATCGGCGGAACCCTCATCTTTAACTTCGACAGTCCCCGCACCATTGAAGGATTCGGTCTGCTCGATAACGAGGAAGTCGGCGGAGAAGTCCGGCTTTACGATGAAAACAACCAGTTGATGAGTACGACTCCGCTTCCCACCATGGGAGATGGTGAGTCAGCAGACTTGCACCTGGGAGCAACCGGTGTCTCCCGGATGGAAGTACAGCTTGCAGGTAGCGGTGCGATTACCCATCTGTGCTTTGAAGAGCACGAGGTTATCGGAGAACCCGCCAGCCTGGGCGACAAAGTCTTCGAAGACACCAACAAAAATGGCATCCAAGATGCGGGTGAAGTTGGTGTTGAAGGGGTAACCGTTACTTTGACTGGAGCCGGTGTGGATGGTGTCCTCGGCAGCGGCGACGATACGACGACTGCCACCGTCACAGACGCTGAGGGAACGTACGGGTTCGAAAACCTCAACCCCGGCGAAGAATACCAAGTCTCCTTCTCTAGCCTCCCCAACGGCTACGAGTTCACCCAACCCAACGCCGGTGGCGACGATACCGCTGATTCCGATGCCGACCCCGTTACGGGGGCAACCCAAGTCGTAACCCTAGAACCGGGAGAAAACAACTCCACCATTGATGCGGGCATCGTCGCCAAACCCGCGAGCCTGGGGAATAAGGTGTTCTACGACACCGACGGCGATGGTATCCAAGATGCCGGAGAAGGCGGAGTCGGAGGAGTCACTGTTACTCTAACTGGGGCGGGGGCAGATAACATCCTCGGTAACGGCGACGACACCACCGCGATCGACACCACGAATAACAACGGTAAGTATCTTTTCGACGACCTCAATCCCGGCGAAAAATACCAAGTCACCTTCTCTAACTTGCCCGATGGCTACGAGTTCACCCAAGCCAATGCCGGTGACCGGGACGGGAAAGATTCTGATGCCGACCCAACGACGGGCAAGACCCAAGTGGTGATTCTAGATCCGGGTGAGTATAATCCCACCTTGGATGCAGGTATCATCACTGAGTCGGCAACACCCACCGACGAAAACCACGAGTGCGCCGAAATCGTGGGAACCTCAGAAATTAATGAAGGTGCCCAGGGCAGCTACACCATTGAAGTGGATGGGGTCAGCGAGACCGATCGCTATTTCACCATCCAAATCGATGACATTTCCGCGAATCGCTATGACGGCGACGGTAGTAACCAAGACATCATGTGGGGTGGCTACTTCGATTACCGTTACGGTATCGGTGGAGAGGTTCATTCAACCCACTACAACCGCATCCCCAACGGTCAATACCTGAGCGACGGACACCGCGAGGCTTATGGACCAAGCGACGCCAGCTGGGATTACACGATTTATTCCGATGGTGTTATTAGCAATGGCAATACAATCGTGGTCAAAGTGCCTGCAGGGGAGACCGTGTCTGAGTCTTTCGAGGTTCAAACTTGGAAGGAAGATGTTGCCGTTGATAACGATGCGGGCAACAAGCATGGCTATAACGAGGGGACTGAAAGCTTCTCGATGTCGATTATCGCCGGAGACAGCGAGTACTGCGAAGACCATCTCGAAGTCGAAATTAACGATCGAACCGACTACGAATTCTTCAGCCCCATTTCCCTCGACCTGAATGGCGATGGCGTGCAAACCACTGCTTTGGGTGAGACCGAAGGCACCTTCGACCTCTTGGGTCAAGGTCCAGATCGCAAGGTTGAGTCGGGTTGGCTATCCGGAGAAGATGCCTTCCTCGCCGTGGATAACAACGGCAACGGTGTCATCGACGATATTTCCGAACTCTTCGGTGGTGCGTTCGGCGATGGCTTTGCAAAACTGGCCACCTTCGACACCAACAACGACAAACTGGTGGACTCCGACGAGATTCTTTCGGGTGGCCTCATTCTCTGGAAAGACAGCAACGAGAACCACTACACCGATGCGGACGAACTGCTTTCTCTCTCATCTCAGGGAATTGCAAGCCTCAGCCTCGAGTACGATGAGGTTCCCGACTACAATAATGGTAACTACCTCCTAGAACGCGCTGAGGCATTCAAGACCGATGGCAGCGAGATCGAGATGGTGGATGTTTACTTCGCTATCGAGGGGAAAGAGAACGTGTTCGCTGGACCGAGCCAACCCTCGAATATCGTATCGGGTCTGTAAAAACCCAATGAAGGGGGAGCTGTTTTCTTCCCCTTCTCACATCACTTTCTTTTTTGAATGAGTTCCGATCTCCGCAAGTGCCGTATCGATCGCGTGCTTGCGGATTTTCCGTAATGAGAATTACGTATTTATACGTAAGCTCGAGCCAGAGAGTCCCCCAGTACTCCTGCCTCTCCGCCACGTTCTTCTCCCGACAACCATTGAGACCGATCGCTTCTCGGGTATTGTCCTGAATGCGATCGGCGTGTCGGAAGCCCTTGAAGAGCTTTGCCCATCATAAAGCATCTTTCAATGATTTTGCGATAGGACACTTGTTTGTGTGTCACACTAGCGTACTTACGTATATACGTAAGTACGCTAAGGTATTTGACAATTGATTTTAGGGTGTCAAGTCAGCTACCAAGAGCTAGATGAGTTTTAGGTAATATTTTCAAAATTCAACCCTTTGACTCATTTCCAATTCCTAAGGGAAACATAGCAGCAATTGATTGACTTGAAAGTAATGTTTCAGACTCGTTTGCAGGATTTAGCACTGATTCGATCGTTTGAGTTCGAACGAAAACTACTATTTGTATTGCTCGATCGAGGAACTAAAAACGTTTTTCGACATCAGTAATATTAAGGGTGTTTTAGTCGCTGAACTCGAACAATAAACTCAAGCAAGCAGCTCAACTCAAACCCTATGATAACGCAACAGATTCCTTGTGACCGATCGCCTCAACCCGCTCTACAGCTTTTCTGGGCGATCGAACGTCTTTCCCACTCCCAAAATTTCTCCCATCTCCAAGTAAGCCGCAGCTGGAATTGAGGGGTTTACGGCAATTCTGTCTAAGATTTGACCGCAGATTGCGATCGATCGGAGTAACTTTGCCGTAGAGTACGTGCATCTGCCAACGTACCCGAAGATTTTGACTGTCAAATTTTATTTACTGAGAAATTCGTTGAGGGAGATTTAGTTGATGAAACGCATTATCTCGAAACTCAAGCCCTATCTACGTTGGGTCATTTTGGGGACGACCCTATTCTTTTTAGCGGCCACCTTCAAACAACATTGGCAAGAAGTGGCCTCGGTTCGTATTAATCTCCAAGGTGGAGTTTTGTTGGGGTTGGCGTTTACTGCAACTCTCCTCGCGCAAACCTGGGCGGGATGGGTTTGGGGTTGGATTCTCCAAGACTTCAACCAACCCGTCGATATGACTTGGGCAACCCGAACCTTCCTCACAACCAATATTGCCAAATATTTACCGGGGAATGTCTGGCACTTTTACCAGCGCATTGTCGCCACGCAAGATACCGGCATTGCCATGGAAGCCGCAACCCTGAGCGTCATTTTGGAACCGCTGCTGATGATGGCTTCGGCTTTACCGATTGCCATGTTGAGCGTTGAAGCGGGGGGTCGAGAATTGCAAATTCTCAGCCTGGTTATCGTGGCCGTTGGCATTCATCCTCGAATCATCAACCCCGTGGCCCAGTACCTGGGTCGGGTAAAAGCCAAAACCTTTGCCACTGAGAAAAACCGCGTTCGCTGTCATATCCGGCACTATCCCCTCCGTCCTTGGCTGGGAGAATTGGGATTTGTCACCTGTCGGGGAATCGGTTTCTTGATGATTTTGTGGGCGTTGGGTCTGTTCGATCCGCAACATATCCTACTGCCCCTAGGAGCATTTAGTCTGGCGTGGCTGTTTGGTTTAATCGTTCCCGGCGCACCGGGAGGGATGGGTGTCTTTGAAGCGACAGCCCTGGGACTTTTAGAACCGCACTTTCCCGGTCAAACGGGAACGCTTCTCATTGCCCTGGCCTTGTATCGGGTGACCAGTATCCTGGCAGAAACCGGCGGGGCGGGGTTGGCTTGGCTGGATAAATATTGGCGCGCCTAGGGACGTTCGTCGGTATGCTAGATCTCGATGGCGAGCCTCCCTCACACGAGTCTGTAACACTGGCTGTACCGCAACCATCGAGTTCCTCCCGTTTCCCAACTCAAGCCCATGTCGTGCCCGATGGAAATTGGGGGGGTTGCGATTCCCCCCGCCTCCCGCCAACAAATCGAACTACCCGTTGCCCGCTTGCCGACGCAAACCATGCTGTCACTGCCGGTGATTGCCGCCCACGGAATTCGAGAAGGTCCGACGTTGTGGCTGAGTGCGGCGATTCACGGCGATGAAATTAATGGGGTCGAAATTATCCGTCAGGTCTTGCAACAGATTTCCCCGCAAGAACTCACTGGAACCTTACTGGCCGTGCCGATCGTCAATGTTTTTGGTTTTATCGAACAGTCTCGCTATTTGCCCGATCGCCGGGATCTCAATCGCTCCTTTCCCGGTTCCCCCCGCGGCTCCCTGGCATCGCGGTTGGCGAATTTGTTCGTCCGAGAAATTGTCAATCGATCGACCCACGGTATCGACCTACATACAGGTTCCAACGGCAGAGCCAACCTACCGCAAATTCGAGCCAACCTCAACGATTCGGAAACCGATCGCTGTGCGAGAGCTTTCGGTGCACCGATCGCCATTCACTCCACCACCCGCGATGGTTCTCTGCGGCAAGCTGCCACTAATCTCGGCATTCCCGTACTGCTGTACGAGGCGGGAGAAGCACTACGATTCGACTCCGATGCGATCTCCGTGGGAGTCGAAGGAGTGATGGGGGTGATGGCGGCGTTGGGAATGTACCCGATGCAAGGCGAACGAACTCCCCAGCCGTTTTTAAAATCCCATAAAACTCAATGGGTGCGATCGCCCAGAAGTGGCATCCTATTACTCGATGTCGAACTCGGCCAACAGGTGACTAAAAAGCAAAAGCTGGGGTCGATCGTCGATGCCTTTGGGACGACCAATGTCAAAGTCACTGCTCCCATTGACGGGGCGATCGTTGGTTTGACCAAAAATCCTTTAGTCAATCAGGGTGATGGTATCGTCCATATCGCTCAACTCGAACCCGAGTCCGATCTCCCCGACGCGATCGCCGTCTAACCGAGATTGGCCAAATGATTTTCTAACTGCCGAACTCGCCGTTCGGTCGATCGAATCAAACAATTGGTTAATGCCAGACTTCCACCGCCACTCCGTTCGAAATTGCAGGTGAAATTGCGAAATTCAATCCAGTTGAGTTGAGCGTTAACGAGTTGATTCTGGCGATCGGCGGGCAAATTTTGTTGCAGCAGTTGGTACACTTTATTCAACTGATTTTCAACGGTGAGATCGTTCTCGCTGCTGGCTCCGGAAAACTCTCCTCTGAGGTAAGTGTTTAAATCGGTGGTGCGTTTTTGCGTTAAAGCGGCCAAACATCCATATTCGAGTGCCGGTTGTGCTGTTGACCCGTCGAGCAAAGTGCCGTAGAACTGGCACTCTGCATTGCGAAAATTTTCCCAAAGGAGTTGAGATTCGACGAGTTCTTGTCGTCTAGAAAGTGATAAGTTGGGCGCAAGGCGTTCGTAAGAGCGGCGCAGTTCGAGATCGGAAATTTGCCAATTTAGATTTGCACAGGTATTAATTTCTTGCTGGGTTTGAGGCGTCGCACAGTTGGGTTGTTGCGCCAACAGTTCGGGTAAGACATTTGGGGATAAACTCTGAGGTGTCTCGGCTGCGATCGCTTTTCCCGCACACCAGCTTAGGGCGATCGCGACAGTCGCTCTAGAAACATGATGAAGCTTCTTTTCGAGAGGAAAATTTTTAAAAAAATTAGACATAGTAATATGTTTTTTTACCAAATCTAAAATTATATTATGGCATATTTTTTGACTCAAGTTGAGTGTTAGTCTCTTCTCTAATTTGAAGATAAATTAAAATATATCGATCGCTCGTATATTTATCTAATTAAATCTTAAACAGGCTGGGATTTCGAAAATTTTAACCGACATCCAATTCAGTAAACTGACAAATTTCGGGTTCGTAAATTGGAACTCGTACGGCTAAATCAAGTTATCGGTGAGGTTCCAGAATGTCTAATATAGCGCTTCTCGCGCCTCACGAGGTCCAGAGTTTCTGGTTTTAGGGAACGGGGAACGGGGAATCGGAAATAGAATTTGGGTGTACCTCATAAGAGGCGAGAATTGCTATATGAACAATTCACGATCTGCGCTCTGGGCAGCCATTGAGATGAAGTACGGGCGATCGCATTTTCTCCATCGCCCGTATCCGAATCAGAGGCGCGATCTTTCACTCTCGATTCCAGCGTGGCATCGCTCCCGATCGTTTAAACCCGTTAAAAAGGACTGCCAATCATCGTAAATCCCGCCCAGTAATAGGGATGAGATAGAGCGATATTCATCGGACCTTCACTCTCTTGAGGGAGGGAAATCTCACCACTCGGACCGATCGCCCGTTCCTCAGACAAGCGCACTTCCCCATCGATCATGGCGATTTGGGCTTGCCGAAGGGCTTCGGCTTTGGTAGCCGATTCCCGCAAAAAGCTATAAAACTCGCTCATCAGGGCCAATGTCCCTCGATCGCTGACGTACCACAAACTCGCGAGGACGGTTTTCGCCCCAGATTGCACCGCTAACCCTGCCAGACCTAACTCTGCTTGGCGATCGTCGAGAGCCGTCCGACAGGCACTCAGCACCAACAATTCTACCGGCGGATCGTTCCAGTTCAGGTTCTGCAACTCATTCAGGGTCAAACGATCGTCCCAAAGTTGAATGTAAGAATTATCCAGGGTTCCCGGTTGAAATTCAGCATGAGTCGCTAAGTGAATCACTCGAAAGGGTTCCGCTTCCCGTTGCGAAGTTAAATTCGCTAAGGTAAATTCTTCGTTCAAAAAAGCCTCTCCCGACCATAACACAGAGGCAATCCTTTCCAACTCCACCGGAACGGCCGGCAAGGGTCGATGCTCGTCAAACTCCGATGCACCCATTGCTAAAATACGAGCGCCATCTAAGGGTTCGTATTCCACATTACTGAGATTAAAACTGGGAATTAAGCTAATGTCGTATTTTTCAACCAAAAACTGCTCGCCATCGTGTAGAGCGGCAACGGGAAGACTCCGCAAACCCGCATCCATAGACAATAGCAACGTATCGATTTCGCCTTTTTCTAAATAACTTTCTAAAGGGGCGATCGTCCATTGATAAAGTTGCTGGGCTGAGGGTAGATACCGCGTATTATCGATCGGAAAACTACCCCCGGTAATTTCCCGACGAAACTCCCGCGCCACCTCTAACACTTCTTCCTCGCTTACACCGGGAACTTGACGTACGATCGACGCACCTTGGGATGACATCAGGACCAGTTCCAATCGCCGAGGATGTACGACGACGTAAAGAATGCCAATTTTTTTGCCCGTTTGCGACTCGATCTCTCGAAAGACAGCTTGAGCGTTACCTTGAGATAATCGGCGATCGACCCGATCGAGCTGAACCCCCAGATAGGCGGAAAATTCAGCATTGCGGTCTTTTTCTACATTCTCAAATGCTTCGTTCGAGAGTCGATCGTCGATCCAAGTGCCTTCCATGCGATCGCCATTGGCAAAAATAAAGACCCCTTGACCGTGTTTTTTATTATCGCGAAATTCTCCTTCGTAAACATCTCCATTCGCAAAGGTAAACGTTCCGACACCATTACGCTTGTCATCGCGAAATTCTCCCTCGTAAGCATCCCCATTACTAAATAAAAGAATGCCTTTACCGTTCCGGCGATTGTCGCGAAATTCCCCTTCGTAAACATCGCCATTGGCAAAGGTGAAAATACCCACACCATTACGCTGTCCGTCGCGAAATTCTCCTTCGTAAACATCTCCATTCGCAAAGGTATAAATTCCGCGACCGTTCGCTTCTCCATCGCGAAATTCCCCTTCGTATTGGTTGCCATTATTATACGTACATTGACCGAATCCATTGAGTTGACTATTTTGAAAATCGCCTTCACATTGAGTTCCATCCTGAAAGGTGATCGTTCCCGCTTTTGAGGGTCCAGATACACCGAGCGTGCTGGCGATACCGAGCAACAAGAGACCTAAACCTAATGCTTTCTTTGGATGAATGACTGGCTGGACACGCATACAGTTACAAGACTTAAAGTTACAATTTTTAAAGTTCAGCAAAAGTCTCAGGGCACAACCCAATTGCAATGGTTAGCTGGATATGGGGGGTTGATTTGGCGAAGGGCTAAGTCTCAATACTGGTTTCGTCAAAAAAACCGCGCGCGTATTATGTTGCATGCTAGACCTGTTGACCCTGGAGAAGACCGACATTCACACCCAAAAACATCAAAAAATCTTCCTCAATTTTTTCGTGCGGGTATTGTAAGTTGAGGCAGGTGGATTTACCCAATCTCTCAACTCGAGATGTTTCCCTTTTCCGTATTTTTCCCCGTTTTTAGCTTAACAATTTTGCTAGGGGGCATTTTCCGGATGCAGACACTTAAAAAAGAGATCCATTGCGCTAAGCTAACGGTGACGGGGAACCCGAGTAACCGAGTTCCCGCACTCCTATCAGCGGCGCTCGTCGGGTAAATGACAATGAGTAAATTGAGTCAGTGGAGTTGGATAAAGTGGAGTTGGGTATTGAGCTTCAGTGTGTGCGTGGGATTGGTGCTCTTGTTGACCATCTCCCCCGCACGCGCGTCCTTCGAATCGCGCCTCTCGAATCTGGAAGCCGACTTGTATAAACTCGAACGTCAGATCGATCGTCTCGAAACAGACGTGCGCCGTTCGAGTCGAGATAGAATGCGCGAATCGCAAAGAGGGCGATCGAACGCTGCCGAAACGCCCTCTTTGCCGGATTCAGACGTCTCTGCGCTGGCTGACGATCCGATGTTCGATCGCTTAGCCACTTTGGTTATCGAACTCAAGTTGCGCTTGGATGGATTTGAAGAACGTCTCGACGCGATCGAGTTGCACAATCGGTGAGAAGAGTAGACCTCTGGGGGCACGGGGAAGATCGCAAAGCAATTTACTCCCCGCGGCTCCTCTGTCTGAACTATCGCGATCCAATCGAATTGGACCTCAGAAGTCTCCCCTCATTCCCATGGGTTGAATTCGGAAAAGTCAAAAACCGGCGCGAAAGACTAGCATAAGTAGATAAATTCTCTTCGTGCATTTTTGGAGAGCGTATTTTTTGTGGAGGAGTTTGATGAAACATGGAAGGTTGACATCTCTTGCTTCTAGCCTGTTCGGTTCCGCCGTTGTGGTTCTGGGAACCTGGGCACATCCGGTGCTGGCGGCTAACCCGTTTTGCCGGGATGCTTCTACCTGTCCTGGGTACGATATGGGTGCGCGAACGCGGACGGTTTTTGATGCGATGTTCCGCGATGGAGATTACGATCGCGCGAAAAAAGCCGCTGACGGGGCGATCGCCGCAGAATCGAACGATCCGATAACCCACGCCATGAAGGCGTCTCTGGTATACCTTTACGAGGATGGCTGGGATGAATTCAAAACCAATGCCACCAACACCCGCGAGACGGCGGAGGCACTGATTCCCACCAATCCCCTGCGAGGCAATCTCTACGCAGCGGTGGGGCATTTTCTCGAAGGCGCTCACACTCTACAAACCGAGGGTACGGTACGGGGAACCCCCGCAGCGTTGTCGAAGTTGCGGCAAGTGTTCGCCCATTTAGAAGAGGCGGAGGCGATCGATCCCAGCGATCCGGAACTGAATATTATTAAGGGGTTTATGGACTTGATGCTGGCGGTGAATCTCCCCCTGGCCAATCCTGAAGATTCCCTGGAACGATTGCAAAATCAGGCCGGACCGGATTATCTGGCCTATCGGGGATTGGCCATCGGCTATCGGGATTTGGATCGACCCCAAGAGGCTTTAGTTGAGGTGAATAAAGCGCTCGACATTACACCGGACAATCCAGAACTCCAGTATCTAAAAGCTCAAATTTACGTGGAAAACGACGATCGCGAAGAAAGCTTGGAGTGGTTTAAAAAAGCATGGGATAAAAGAGCGCAGCTTCCCGATGACTTGCGCAAGCAAATTAAGCGAGAGTGCAATAAAGCCCAGCGAGAAGTGAACCCAAATCGCGCAGAATCGGAAAAACTCTGTCAGGAGGAGTAGAGTTATAACGGTCGCCATTGGAGTTAAGACAACACCAGTCCATTGTGTAATTCCCCTGAGGTCTTTCCCTCCCCTGCGCTCGTTGCCCCTCGAAGCACCCGTTGCCCACCTTCACAAGCATCCTAATTGCTATGGCGATGGCTATAAGATCGGGTTCGGTTCAATCGACCTCAGCGTGGAAAAGGGTTAAGGGTTCAGGAGGAAAAAGAGAATACATTCATAACTTCGGCATCGATATCGCTCGAATTTTTGATTTCTACCAGATGTCTAATACTTACAGTGCAACCTCTCCCCTTGACTTCCCCTCCCCTTGGCTCTGCCCGCAGTTTATTTACACGATCGTGCGCGTGCAGGTGTTTTCCATTCCCCATTCCCCGTTCCCTATTCTTAAACAAGTGTCATGAAAAGGGCGCGCATAGCTATAGAATGGGCGTGGAGAGTATGGGAAAAGCGTTACAACTCTAATGGCTTTTGCAATGATGTTTCCCAAAATATCGAAAAGTTCGCAGTTTCTGAAATCTCTGTCAAAAATTATAGTTTTTGTTCGAGAATAAAGACCGTTAACCCTAAATTTTATTTGGGCGACCTGCCATTTTGTTTTATTATCATTTTTGTCGAGATCCACTAACTGAAGTATTCGCCATCTCGGTCAAAAAATTAAGTTCTAGATTGGTATGAAAATTAAGTTTCGCGAATTTAACCCGTTTGATGTTTGGTTTTGGTTGGAATTTACAACGGTTCCTTCCCCAGCAGAACGGCAGTATATTGAAGAGTTATTCGATTCGTGGTTTTTTCTGGGAAAACTAGGAGGATTCAATGCAGAAAATCTGCAAATTCAAGATGAGGGTTTGGAGATTGGATATATGGAATACAACGAAAAAGTTGCCGATCGCAGCATGATGGCTCTGATGCACAATATGTCGGATTTTGAGTATCAAGGGACCTGGGGACGGTGCTGGTTCGATCTGGGAACGAGCGATGCGGTGGCTTTGGATGTTTTAGTGAATTCTCTGTTTCAACTCAGCGAAGAGTTCGTCACCATCGAAACTTTGATTGTGGGGGGTGAAAATGCCGATTGGCCGATTCCTCAAGGCAGTCGTTCCGATGTCGCCGATCGCAACTAAAATGGAAAAATTGTCGCGAGAGAATCGTGAAATCGACGACTCTCGAACCGAAAAAAGTGTATGAGTAAAATTCGAGTACTAGCGCTAGGCATTATCCAGGATAGCGATCGGCTTTTTGTGGGAGAAGGTTACGATCCGATCGCCCAAACCAATTTTTATCGCGTGTTAGGGGGCGGTGTTGACTTCGGCGAAACCAGCCTCGACGCGCTCAAACGGGAATTTCAAGAAGAAATTCAAGCAGACCTCATCAATATTGAATATGTTGCTTGTCTCGAAAGCATCTTTACCCTCAAAGAAAAATCCAAACACGAGATAATTCAGCTGTATCGATGTGATTTTGCCGATCGCAAATTCTACCAACTCGATGAAATTGAGTTTTCCGAAGGAACGCGATCGAAAAAAGCCTATTGGATCGATCGAAAACGATTTGAATCGGGAGAATTGCGTCTGGTTCCCGATGGCTTTTTGCAATATTGTTAATAGATATCTGACCGAAATCAAAAATTCAGACACTCTCTAGGGTTCAGTGATGAATTTCTTCTGGCTTTCCCCCTTAACCCTTAACCCTTAACCCTTTTCCTCCAGATGTCTAATATCCCATGAGCGAACTCAGGTACAATCCGATTTCTGGGGATTGGGTGGCAATTTCGACCGATCGCGCCCAAAAACCCAACGAGTTTAAAACCCATCGCCAGTCTGTCGCCACCGAACCCCAGCATCGATCGAACTGTCCCTTTTGTCCGGGAAACGAGACGGAAACCGCCGCCGAATCCTATCGCCTCGGGGACGAGAATCACTGGCAAGTGCGGGTGGTACAAAATCGGTATCCGGCACTCTCACCCACGGGAGAACCCACTCGCAGCGGCAAGCAGCTCTTTCGTAGCGTCTCGGGGGTGGGATTTCACGAAGTGATTATCGAACATCCCCACCATCACGTCACGACGGCGCGCTTACCGGTGGAGGATGTCGCAAAAATTCTCCGAGTCTATCGCCAGCGATACGTCCAAATTCGTACCGATCCTCGCGTGGCGGCGATCGTCCCGTACAAAAATTACGGCAAGGAGTCTGGTGCATCGATCGCTCACCCCCATTCCCAGATCGTTGCCACCCCCTTCGTTCCCCCACAAATCCGCCAACGCCAACAAAAAGCGATCGAGTTTTTCGACAACACCGGGGAATGTTTGTGCTGTCGTATCCTGACGGAGGAACTCGCAGCTGGCGATCGCATTGTTATCCAAAACCGTAGCTTTGTCGCATTCGTTCCCTACGCGGCCCTATTTCCATTCCAGGTGTGGATTTTCCCGCACCGCCACGCCTCCTCCTTCGATCGGATTACCGACGCGGAAATCGTCGATTTAGCACTCATCCTGAAAACGGTACTGGCAAAACTCGACGACGGACTCGATAATCCGGCTTACAACTACGTGATTCGATCGATTCCTACAGGCGACGGAGAAACAGACTACTTTCACTGGTATGTGGATATCATCCCCCGCCTGGGAATCCTTGCGGGATTCGAGTTGGGAAGTGGAATGTACGTCAACAGTACCTTGCCTGAAGAAAATGCTGCTTTTTTGAGAGGGGTTTGAGTGAGGTGAGCATTGAGGGGGGGTGGGGAGCATCCTGCACTCGAACTAAATTGTAAATTTTTACAACCAAAACTTATTTTGTATAAAATTTTACAGATTTTTTTGTTATATTACTAGTGAGCTTGCAAAAGCATCCGATCGAAATTAGAATCTCAGCGGAGGAACCTGCCATGTCTGTTTACGATCGCTCCCGTGCTTTGATGAATCGCCACCACCACCTGATTAAAAACCGCCAGCAATCGTTACTGACTCGAACGGCGGCAGAAGTCGGCTTACCCGAAGATATCGCTCAAAACTGGAATCATATCCAAGGCAAACCATCTCATAACAGTACTGTGACTTACGATCGCTCCGGTGCGGCGATGAGTTAATAACGCTCTCTCTAATTGTTTATCGCTCTACACGTCCTTCTTAATCCTTTTGAACTTTACCGTGCTTTATGCTTTGAGCGCGGTATTTTTGTGTCCGAGTGCTTCATAATACTTCATAATATGAGGGATGCGATCGAAAAACAGCGCGTCAGACTCAATCTCAGCCTTGCTTAGATGGATACATTCGCTTCCCCATCCGCCGCTTATCTTCTGGTGACCCACGGCAGCCGCGATCCGCGTCCTGCAGTCGCAGCCCAAACCCTGGCACGACGGGTCTGTGGGCAATTATCGCCCAAATTCGGTTTGCCACCGTTGGTGGAAACGGCAGCGTTGGAGTTGCAACGTCTACCCCTCCACCGGCAAATCCAGGCACTTGTCGATCGTGCCGTTCGCCGGCAAATTCGCACCATTCGAGTCGTACCCTTATTTCTGCTGCCGGGGGTTCACGTGATGGAAGATATTCCCGCAGAAGTTGAGTTGGCCGCTCGCCATCTCGATCGCCATCGATATAATCTCGAAATTTCGATCCAACCCTACCTTGGCAGCCATTCAGGAACCATCGAACTCTTAGCCCAGGACGCCGCAACATTCAAAGCCCCTGAAGCGAAGATCGTTCTCTCCCACGGCAGTCGACGTCCGGGAGGCAATCAACCCATCGAAGAAATTACCGAGAAGTTGCATCGGCGATGCCAGATTCCGGTTGTAGCAGCGTACTGGTCGGTTGCCCCCTCTTTAGAACAGCGCGTTCGCGAGTTGGTGGCAGCCGGTTACTATCGCATTGAGGTACTTCCCTACTTCTTATTTCCGGGGAGAATTGTCGATGCGATCGGCAAACAAGTCGCGCAACTGGAAAATCAATTTCCTCAAACTGCGCTGCACTTCGCTCAACCGCTGGGAGTCAGCAACCGGTTAGCCGCGATCGTCACCGACTTAGCCGATCGCCAATTGGTTGGGTGCCACCGGAAATAACGAACGAAGTCTCTCAAATCTTTACCAAAACAAACTTCTGGAACGGTTTCCTTCACAACTTCTTCACAGTTCCATCGATATACTGAAGTAGAAACATCATCAGAACGAAGAGAATGTTGGTCATTCAAAAACCACTTCGACTGACAATTCTCTTGGCATTAGGTCTGTTTTTCGGGATACTTACCTTCGCTCGCTCGCACTTAACTTCAGTCCCCATTTATTTTGCCGTAAAGTTACCCGCTTCTGTTCTATTGGTCAATGAATCCACGGACAACTTCTGAGGATTCAATCTTTAAGTCTTTCCTAACTTTTATCGCTCAAAACCCCTCCGAGCGTGCTGAACGGCTCTAGAGGCGATCGCTCGCGTGCCGCGCTGCGAAAAAACGAACTTGCAATTATAACTCCGAACTTCTGACAGACCACTGGAAGAAATCGAGTTCGATCTTGGAGTGCGTCAGGGATTGTTGCTGTATCTACCGCTGTTTATTCATACAGATCGATCGTGACACGTACTACATTCTCTACTCTTTCCACATACGCTCAAACGGCGATCGCTTTTATCGATCGCGGTGTTGAAGACTATCGAAGCCTCGTTACTGGAACTCAGGAGAGAATTCGAGTTATTTTGCTCGATCGCCATCGAAACGGCATCGAACAGATTGCCCAAGCGCTTGCCGAAGAGAATCGCTACAGGGACATTCACATCATCTCTCACGGTGCGCCGGGATGCTTGCAACTGGGAAATACCCAACTGAATTTAGAAACCCTCGATCGCCACGCCACCCCACTCAAAACTGCATTTTCCAGCGCATCTAACCTTCTCCTCTACGGCTGCAACGTCGCCGCTGGGGATGCCGGGGAAGAATTGCTCGCCAAACTCCACCACCTGACGGGAATCGAAATTGCCGCCTCGGCGCGACGTACCGGAAACACCACACTCGGTGCAGACTGGAACTTAGAAGTTACCACCGCCAATTTTACTGGGAATTTGGCATTCACCTCAGAGGCAATGGCAGCCTACCCCTTCGCCTTCCCCATTGGCGTCAACGATATTAGAGCCGTTTATAAAGATCTCAACGACGATACCAGTGGAGATTATTCGAGCCAAGAGGTCAACGGCGCGCAAATCTTCGACCACAAGTTTCAGGTGGGAGAGAACAACAACCTATTACTCTATGGATTTACCTACACCGATCCAGTTACGAATCAAACTATTGAATTTAGCTTAGATAGCCTCGTTGACGACATCAAAATTCGACGAGTCGATCATGCCAATGCTGGCGATCCCGTCTCCGGAGAAAGACAAGTTATTTGGTTTGAAGGGGAAATCGATACGTCGACAACTCCCAATGAAACCATCAATCTCAACCCATCGTCTGCCAACACGATGGAAGACATCCTACTGAGCCAAATTATCAATCGAGGCACCGACAATATTTTTGGCAATCAAGGCAATCCCCAGGGGAACAACAATAATATCGAACGGGTTGACTTTGTGAGTCCCGGTGGATTGTCTGCCAATGGAACTTCCCTCAATGAAATTGGCTTTTTAATCCTCGAGCGCGGTGGCAATGATGCGTTTAAAATTGCAGCCATTACGGACATCGATGCCCAGGGTAATCCGACGGAATTTGGCAAGCTGATTTCTGTCAGTAAAGATGCATGGATCGGATCTTCATTGGCAAAAATTCCAACGGAGGTGATGCGCCGGGATAACGGTGAGGCAAACCTGAGGTCTACCGATAGTGTCACGCCTCAAGACATTGCGGGGATGTTTGTCAGTTATGAAGACCTACTCAACGGTCTTCCTACTCCAGACACAACGACCTTCTATGGCTATTCGCTGTTTGCCAACGATATTGCTGGGAACTCGTCGAGTGCCGCTCTCGTAGACTTTAATAGTTTTCCCACAGACACGAACCAAGGAGGCGGTACCGGTGGACTCGACTTAATTGGTGGGGGTGGAGTCTTTGTCATCAATACCGCTCCCCAACTCGACTTAGATAATAGCAATACCAGCAGTACGAGTTATACCAATACCTTCACCCCTGGCGGCAGTGCCGTAACGATTGCCGATTCAGATGTGGGAATTAGCAATGCGGAAACCAACGCACCGGGAACCACCTCGGGGAAAGAAGTGGTTTCAGCAACCATTACCCTCACCAATATTCTCGATGGTAATTTAGAAGACCTCAGCCTCAATCCGGCTGCCACCACCGTTGCGAGCAATGCTAACCTGACGATTACCGCTTACAATCCCACGACGGGAGAACTGACGATCTCCGGTCCGGCAGATTTATCGATTTACCAACAGGCGATTGCAGGGATCGTCTATGACAATACGGCTGGGACTCCCAATACCACCGATCGAACGATTAACGTTGTCGTCAGCGATGGTGTCACCAATAGCAACACCGCAGTTAGTACGATTTCCTTCGATACCTCCAACACCGCACCGACTGCTAGCGATAACACCATCGACACAGATCGAGATACTCCCCATACCTTCGTTCCACGGGACTTTGGCTTTAGCGACGATGATGGAGATCTCCTGCAAGAGGTCAAAATCACCTCCCTTCCTACCAAAGGCAAGCTGCAACTTAATGGTGTCGATGTTGCCGACGAGGACGTCATTCCCATTGCCGACATTCAAAGTGGCAATCTCCAATTCGTTCCCGACGACGATGAAAATGCCACGGGAAGTTCTGCCTTCAACTTCCAAGTCAGCGATGGTCGTGCTTTCAGCAGCGACAGCACCATTACCTTTAATATCGATTCTATTAACGACGAGCCGACCTTTAGCGGACTTGACAACAATCCCACCTTCACGCCAGAAGGCAGTCCCATCGTTCTCGATGACAACGCGACGATTTCCGATCCCGAACTTGCAGAAGCCGATAACTACAACGGCGCAACACTCACGCTCGAACGCGATGGGGGAGCGAATGGGGACGATCTCTTTGGTGCGAGCGGCACTTTAGCGTCTCTCACCGAAGGCGAAAATCTCGTTGTCGGTGGAACCCCCATCGGGACGGTGACGACGAATCGTGGCGGCACGCTGGAACTGACGTTCAACGACAGCGCCACCCAGACTTTGGTTAACCAAGTCCTGCAACAAATTACCTACAGCAACAGCAGCAGCACTCCCCCGGCTTCTGCGCAAATTAACTATACCTTCAACGATGGCAATACCGGTGACCTTCAAGGTTCGGGGGGTGCGAAAAACGGGACGGGTTCGATTACCGTAAATATCAGTTCGGCGACACCAGGAGACGGCGGTACAACACCCACGACTCCCCCGACTACCGATTCCCCTGCCACTGCAACGTCAGAACCGGAAATTGCGGTTTCGACTTCCGAGACGAGCGATATTCTCGATGGAACTCCCACTCCTCAGGATTTAGGTTCTCATCCGGTTGGTACTCCCTTTACTCAAACCTTCACCATCGATAATACGGGAACTGCCGATTTAATCCTCGATCGAGATTCCCTGGACTTACCCGATGGGTTTACTCTCGTCGGAGACTTTCCCGAAACCATTACTCCCGGAAGTTCGGCAACCTTCACCATCGAGTTAGATCCCAATACACCGGGAACCTATGGCGGCACGATTTCTTTTACCAATAACGATCCAGATGAAGGGACGTTTGATTTTCCAATCGAAGTGACGATTACCGAAAATTCGCCAACCCCTTCTACCAGTACGCCGAGCGAACCGCGGGTTTCTCAAGTCAGTACTCCTACCCAAACTGAAGTTGAAACCCCCGTTGAGATCGCACCTCCGAATCTCGTCCCTCATGATGAAGATGACACTTGTTGCTGTCCCACGCCACCGACCCTAGATGGGGTCGTGATTCAACCGATTCCCGGCTTTGACTATACCCTGCAACAACTACCGAATATTGCCAATTTCCTCATCGGAACCAATCACAACGATTCCCAACTGGGTACGATCGAAAACGATGCCATTTTTGGTCTCGCCGGAGACGATCGCGCTGATGGTTTCGATGGCGACGATTTGTTGGTGGGTGGATTGTCGAGTCCGGCTCCCGTGGGTTCGACTTTAGACCGCGACACTCTCTACGGCAACCGAGGAAACGATGTCATTCTCGGCAATGAGGGGAACGATCGCATTGAGGCCGGTCAGGATAACGATATCGTCTTCGCCGGAAAGGATAACGATCGCCTTGAAGGTGAGATGGGTCGCGATACGTTACTCGGAGAGCAAGGAAACGATACGGTTTTTGGTGGCACGAACGATCCCAACTTCGTCGACCCCGGAATCGATTTAATCTACGGGGGAGCTGGAAACGACGAACTATACGGAAACCAGGGAAACGATTCCATTTCCGGTGGCGATGGCAACGATGTTGCCTATGGGGGCAAAGATGGCGATCTACTCTCGGGTGAAGCTGGAAACGACACGCTCAAAGGCGAACGGGGAGACGACACGATTCTTGGGAGTTTGGGTCGTACGAACGGCGTGGGTGCGAGCGGCGATCGAGATTGGCTTTCGGGAAATGAAGGGAACGATCTGATTAAAGGGGGTGAAGGAAAAGACACGATTTATGCCGGTCAAGAACGAGATTTGGTATATGGCGGCAAAGATGACGACTTAATTTATGGAGACAAAGGAAGCGACACGCTACGTGGAGATATTGGCAACGATACGATGTTTGGCGGAACGAACCGCTCGAACGATTCAGAAAGCTCCAATGATGGCGATGTTATTTTCGGGAATGCTGGAGACGATGTCATTCATGGCAATCTCGGCAACGACAATATTGTGGGTGGCATTGGAAACGATACCGTACGAGGCGGACAGCAAGACGATCTGATTTGGGGTGAAGCTGGAAACGATCTGCTCTTCGGCGACCTCGGCAACGACTCCGTTTGCGGCGGCGATGGGGACGATACCCTCATCGGCAGCAACGGCAATCCTCTCAACACCGCAGATGGAGATGACAAGCTCTGTGGCGGTGCGGGAGACGATCGCATTTTCGGTAACGAAGGTGATGACAAGTTGACGGGAAATTCCGGTGACGATCGACTCTACGGCGGTCGGGGAAACGATACAATGACTGGTGGTTCTGGAAGCGATATTCTCAGTGCAGAGCAAGGAAACGATATTCTTACGGGTGATGCGGGAGGCGATCGCTTCGATTTCGGAGCGAACCACGGCACGAATATCATCACCGACTTTACCGACGGCGAAGATCTGATCGGTCTCCAAGATGGGATAACCTTTGCTCAGTTGAGTATCGCTCAAGTGGGGAACGATACCCAAATTACCACTGGAGCCTTGTCCGTGACTCTGCAAGGGGTGAATGTCAGCGCGATCGATTCTGATGATTTTGCCCTGGTGTAATCGATCGCCATTAACGTCAGGCGTTCGATTGGACCGTTTCCGGCTCGGATGGGGTGTGGGGTGTAGGGTGTAGGGTGTGGGGAACCAGGTTCCAAGTTGCGAGATCTTCGATCGATTGCCCTAACCCACATCGCTTTCCCAAATGGGGTCCGCGCTAAGTCGGCATTACCATCTGCGGCTGAACCCGCACCTGACGTTAGCAATGAGGAGATCGCGAGGGTGAGCAGGGAAAGACCCGATCGCAATTCAGGAGTCTCCCTACTGGAAATGGCAACTGCGATCGAGGTACTCGTTCGGTATCCGGATTCTCGCTCTGAAGATTGACAAGCTAGCCGGAACACAACGACTCAATTCCATGAGATATTTCTATCGTTGGCACTTTTTTACCTCCAAACGATCGCGAATCGCAGAAGTAATTGAGAACCAATTTACAAGGGTTACAAGGGTATGATAGGATTTTGTCAAGTTTAGAGACATGGTTAGGTTAAATGTTGTAGCTACTATTTGCCCCAATTCACCTCAAACCATAATTCTTCCATGACATCGATCGTCCTCTCTCCAAAACAACGATCGATTTCAAAACGCAAGTTCTTGTAACGCAAAAGAGTCATAGCCTTTAGGATATTGACAAATTACTTATTTTTTGGTAATTATGCGGGGTACGATCGCTGCTCGCATCCACTGGAATTATGGTTAAGGTCAGTTCCGGTAATGGGTTGAAAGAGGTCGAACAATACCCGGGAGGATCGACCCGGGTATGAAGTGATAGCTTGGAACCCCTTTCCCCACACCCTACACCCTACACCCCACACCCCCCTCACTCGAAACTGTCTTATCCCGAACTGAGGTTATGGTTATTCAACCAGATTTGAGAGCGAGGGGTTGTGTCCCCCCTGCTCGCCGTCCATCAGACTCCTGACAATCGCGATCGCCGTTGAGATCGTTGGGCGGCGACGATAGAACCCAACTCACCTCAACCCAGACCGAGGATAACCGAAGCGGATAAGATTGAAAAAAACCCTTTTGGCTGAGATTTCTTTGGAATGCAACAGGTTATTGCTCAATGGTGGAATCGGGTACTCAACCTAATTTTTCAGCGGATTATTTGGGTTCTGACGATCGGATTTTGTCTTGCGGTTGGCATTGCTTTATCGAGTATGTCGAGTCTCTCCTCCAGGTTGATTGTCGCCCAAGCTCTGCAAAATGCAACCTTGTCGGCGAAGGTGATGAATGAGGCGCGTATTCTCTACAATGACGAAGCGGTTAACCGGGCAAACGTTATTGAGGGAATCACCGTCACCCACGATTATCGAACGACTGTCGGGGCGATTCCGAATCCAGCCACCTACACGATCGAATTAGGTGCGCGTATCAGTGACGAACTCGAGGGGAGTTTCATTCGCCTCTACAGCGACTATCCTTTTCCCGACCGACAAGCAAAAGGGGGACCGCGAGACCAATTCGAGCGAGATGCCCTTGAATATTTGCGAGAAAATCCCACCGCCCTCTTTTCTCGTCAAGATACCACCCTCGGTTATGCGGCGTTTCGATATGCAGAAGCCATTGTCATGGAACCGAGTTGCGTGGCGTGTCACAACAGCCATCCCGAGAGTCCGAAAAAGGATTGGAACGTGGGAGATGTGCGGGGAATCATAGAAATCGCTCAACCTGTAGACCGGTTGATGGCCAAAACTCAGACCGGTTTGAGAAGCCTCTTTATCACGTTGGGGGGTTTATCCGTCTTGGGTCTGTCTGGGTTGGCGTTAACCATCGGTAAACTGCGGCGAATTGCCCGGGAATTAGAACGGCGCGTCCGGGAACGCACGGCGGATTTAGCCCAAGCCAACCAAGACTTAGAAGCCAAAAATCAACTCATCGGTCAGATTTTCGGTCGCTATCTGAGTGCGGAAGTGGTGACTAATTTGCTGCAAAAACCCGAAGAGTTGAAATTGGGGGGCGATCGCAAAACCCTGACGATTTTAACCTCCGATCTCAGAGGATTTACGGCCTTATCCGAACGATTATCTTCCGAAGAAGTGGTTCGGATTCTCAACCTCTATCTCAAATCTATGTCCGAGACGATCGCGCAGTATCAAGGCACAATTAATAAGTTTATGGGAGATGGGATTTTAGTCTTTTTTGGCGTACCCACCCAACGAGATGATGACGCGCAACGGGCAGTTGCTTGTGCCGTTGCCATGCAATTGGCGATGGCATCTGTGAACGACACCATGCACGAATGGGGTCACCCTCCCCTGGAAATGGGGATTGGCATCAATACGGGAGATGCGGTGGTGGGGAATATTGGCTCGGAAACCCGCATGGATTACAGTGCGATCGGGAATCAAGTGAATCTCACCTACCGAATTGAATCCTATACCGTCGGCGGGCAAATTTTAATTTCAGAATCGACGTTTCAACAGGTTCGAGACATCGTTCAAATTGACTCGCACAAGCAAATTCACCCCAAAGGCGTTCGACAACCCTTAACCATCTATCAAGTGGGAGGGGTTCGCGGTGAATATAACCTGGTTTTACCGAAAGAAGAAGAGACATTCTTTCCCCTTTCGATGCCCATTTCTCTCCAATATATGATTTTGGAAGGCAAACATCTCGGGGCGAATACCTTTGATGGGTCTTTAGTCGGACTTTCTTTGAAGGGAGGTCAAGTCAAGACGAATCTCAAGCGAAAAGACGATCTCCCCCCGGAAATGAGCAATATCAAGCTCAATTTATGGAAGGACGATCCCACTTTCTCGAGCGAAGAAGTGTATGCCAAAGTGACATCGGTGCAGTTAGAGGAAAAATGCTTTGAGATTCGGTTCACTTCCTATTCGCCAGGGGTGGAGGCAAAACTGAAGGAAATTTATCAATCGATTCCGTGAAAGGGTAGACGATCGAAAATATTGGGGGTAACGGTGAAGGTGAAGTGTGCAGCGGTAGATCGCCTCGAACCCCCACCGAATCAACGACTAAAATTTCCATGATACGATCGCTTGCATCAAATAAATTAGTGGCATCTAAACTTTTTTGACTTATCTATACAGGGTATTCCCATGCATTCTGCTGAAACAATGCGACTTCTTCTGGGCTGATAACTTCTTCAGCCTCACCCACTGAACCGACAACAATTTGGGATACATCTAATGCTGCTTTTAGTTCATTGCTTGCAATCCAGGTATTTTCCCATAGGTCTGGTGACTCGCCGTTCACGATTTGGCAAATCCGTTCATCACTAGAAAAGTCTATACCTACTGACTTGGGTTGCGTTACCCGCTGTAACCAGATTTCAAGGTAGCCGTTATAAGGCACACGCTTCATTTTATTCAGTACCTTGTCCCACAAGTGAGTTTTTTCATTAGCTGAGGCAAGCGAAATTAAATGACTTAGGATAGCTGCAATCGCTGGAAAAGTGTTGGGTGAAACAACGGCAATATCAGTGGCAATTGCAACTTGTACTTCTAGATCGTCTGGTCTCTCGCTTTGCTCCGATAATTTTACATGAAAATCGCTCACTAAACGACGTAGTGCACCACTGCTTGGGAAGCGTTGACCAAATTTATGTAGCCGTAGGAGTTGTTTCTGAATTGTCTTAGCATTTGCCTCTCCAAGATCTTGTAAATCAATGCCTGCTAGCTTATCCGGCTTGATCGATCCCTCAATAACATTCTTGCTCATGAAAGTCTTTGAAACGCCTAGCTTCATGCCCACAGAACGCAATTCATCACTGATGATTTTCAAGATTTCTTCGACCCGATCGTCACTGTTTGCAAAGATCCTGTAATCGTCACGATATCTTAGAATTCGAAAATCCTTCGGTTCACCAAGTTTGCTATGAATTTGTTGGTCAACAAAACCAAGCACAATTTCCGCAATGAAGTCCATCAAAACTGAGCCTTGCGAAATACCGTTAGTCTGTCCATACCGACCTGCTTGTATATGTGAATCGATCTTGTTGCCAAGGAGAGCATTTCTTCTTCTGTTCTGTTTAGCCTCTTCCATACCATGAAGAGCCCAAGAAATGCTGTGAGTGTAAAGAGAGCCATAGCAATCGGTTACATCAGTGTGGAGAACATGACTAAATTCTAGAGAGTAGCTAAGGGATTGCTGTTCAACTCTTTGCCACCAACTCTTAATCTGTGTTGCCACATCTGTCTGATTGTCAACTGACATTACTGGAGCGCTACAACAGTCAACAGCTCCACCTTCGAACTCTGAAAAACGCTGAGTAATGTGCTCCCAATTGTGAGATTCACAGATCGTATTTATCAAGGAAACATAAATAGCCGGGTGCATTAGCTCTAATGGTCTCCACGCGAATCTCCCATCTTTATTTGCAATAAAGCTGTAATTTACACCTTGCAAATCGCACGGATTAGAGTTCTTGAATTCAGGATAACTTCGACTTTTTAAGACTGCATCAACATCATTCAGGATTGGATCGAAGCTGATGTAGTTTGGCATATCTCCATTAAAGTAGCTACTTCCTTTTAAGAAGTGCTGTTTTGCCTCTTCGTTTGCAAGTTTAACTAATTTTTTCATACATCAAACGTTTCACAGAATATATAGAAGATAGATAGAAGAGAATTTTAAGGAAAAAGAGATTATTAATTACTTATATTGTAATTTGATAGCTTGTGAGTAATTTCACGTAGTTGTTTAGCCATGCCCTCAATCTTCGAACGCTCCTTGTTCGTACTGTGTAATGATGTTCCGAATATCCTCGGCAGAAATATCAACTTGTTCGGATTTTGCATAGATCGTCAGTAAAATAATGCCCATAGCCATTTTGGCATAGTAAATCAGACGATACCCACCACTTTTACCTTTCTGAATGTCGCTATTTCGGACTCTCACCTTGAAGACGGTATAACCAATTCCAGAAATTTGGTCTCCAGGTAACTCTCCCTGCTGGAGTTGGCTGATGATGGGTTCCACATCATTGCGAATACGGCGATATTTCTTGGCAAGCGTGCGGAGATTTCGCTGGAACGATCGCGAAGCTTCAACTGAGACAATAGGCTTATCAGACATCTTCAAGCCCCTCCCAAAGTTGAGCAACTGGGATAGTTTGTCCGGTCATCGCTTCGTGCCAAGCTTGTTGAAAGTCTTCTAGCAGTTCGGTTTGAGTTTGTTCTTCTTCATCAAGTTCTGAGGTTTCGGGAATGAGAACAATGACTTCAACCCGACTGTTTTTATCGATGGAGAGGGGGCGATCTAATGTCAGTTGTCCCTGTTCGTCGATGGTTGCCATAACCTTGAGTGCTTTCATTTCTGCTCTTTTAGAGGGTAATGGGTTAATGTCCAAGACTTCCAATTGCTTATATAAGTTATCGCAAGGACTATCAGCGTGCGATAGCTCTTCTCAATTTTCGCCACCCCAAGCTACGTTTCAACCAGAATAACTGCCTTACTGCTGCTATTCTTCGGGAGGAACAACTTTTTCTAACTCCGATATCAAAATAGGGAGGCTGTTCGCAGCGGTATCCCAAACCACATCCAGATCGATACCGTCATATTCATGCACCAGCCGATTTCTCATCCCATTCATTGCCGTCCAGGGAATTGTTGTTAAAGTTTGCCGAGTTTCTTCAGATACCCGTCTGGCAGCTTCGCCAATAATTAAAAACCTGCGAATGACGGCATCTTGAAGTTGGAGATCGTTGTTGAGTTCATCTCGCGATCGCCCCGCAATATAACCCACAATAATTTGTGCGGATTGCAGTATGTCAAGCAGAGATTGTAGATCGCGTTCCATAAATCACCCGAGTCGAAGAGAGAATAGCATTTCGGCGCAAATAGTTACGACTTGTTTCAATACCTTTACGAGTGACTAAGTCAACATCACGCTGAAACATCACTTTTAATTTCTCCTCCATTTGGGCTAAGTCAAAAAGTGTTGGATGAGCTTCGGCGTGAAATTGCACCATGACATCAATATCGCTATCGGGTCGAAAGTCATCCCGTAACACAGACCCAAATAAGGAAAATTCAGCAACGTTCCAGCGATCGCAAAATTCAGCAATTTGTTCCATCGGCAAATCGATCGCAGTTAGGGTCATCTTTGAGTTTACCTCCTTATCTTCTTTGAATATCTTTCTCATTGACAGATAGAGACCCAGCACTTTAAGTTGCTCATATCAGTTATCGCAAGGACGATCGGCGCGCGATCGCACCTTCTCTATTATCAAGCGTCAATCTCAATATTTTCATAGAGATCGACGATCGAGATTTGAGCCTCAAACGTACTCATCGATAATGTGACATTTAGATCGTCGTATTCTGAAAACAGCCATTGATTCGCGGCCGTTTTGACATAGTGTTCGACATGAATACTATATTGGTCGATGAGGAGATATTCGCGAAAACTCTCGATGCTGCGGTAGGCCGCAAACTTGTCACCACGGTCGTAATCTCGCGTTGATTTCGAGAGAACTTCAGCAAGAAAACAAGGGTTGACAACGGTATCTTTGCGTCCGGTTTGAAGTTCGAGAGGTTTCGGCAGAACCATCACATCGGGATAGGTATAGAGGCTGGCATTTGGAATCCAAAGTCGTTGATCCGCAACGAAAGTTCGGTAGTCTTTCCCTTTGAGATCAGATTTAAGAAGAATATATAAGTTTCCAGCAATATCATTGTGATTCGGCGTACCCCCAGTCATGGGAATGATTTCTCCATGACGGTATTCGCTGCGAGTTTCAGATGCAATTTCGAGTTCGAGATACTCTTGAGGCGTGTAGGTTCGTTGTTCGAGTGCTTGTGTCATGGTGCGATATTAACTCCTAACGCTCTAAGGATATAAAAGGCATTCGCGATCGCGCCCACCCCAAACATTCCCCTAAAATAAGGATAATTGCCAGAGGCTCGATCTATGATGCTCTCCACCCACCAACGAATGACTCTTCAGGAGTACCTTAACTATGACGACGGCACCGATACCCGCTACGAACTCGTTGATGGGGTCTTAGTTGAGATGGGGGCCGAAAGTACGATTAATACTCAGATTGCAATTTTCCTCCTGGCAACCTTCTTGCAAATGGGAATTCCCTACTATCGGTTGGGCATCAAACAGCAAATTGCCGTCAGCAGTCGCGAAGTTACCGCCCGCGAACCCGATTTGATGGTTCACTCTGAAGAATCGGCGAAGGCAATCGAAGGACTCAAACAAGCTTTACTCTATACCGATTTGCCAGCCCCAATGCTGGTGGTGGAAGTGGTATCACCCGGCGAACCCGGAGAGAAAAACTACGACCGCGACTATATCGAAAAGCGGCGAGAGTACGCAGAACGGGGCATTCAAGAATATTGGATCGTAGACCCCTACCGCCAAGTGGTGTTGGTACTGACGCTTGAAGAAACATCATACGAAGAGCAACGTTTCACCGAGCAAATGGTAATTTCTTCTCCCACCTTCCCAAATCTCAATCTAACAGCCGATCGAGTTCTCAAGGCAGGGCGTTGATTCCTCGGGGTTGGCGGGCAGTTTGGGAATCCATTAAAGGATCGAGATATCTCGATCCTTTAATGGATTCCCCAGGGTTGGGATAAATCGTCGGTGCATCATCCGAAAATCGATCGCGATTCTCTAGGCTTGCAGTCTATTGCCCCACTTCAATGACCGCCGCCGGACTTTCATTTGCTGTTGCATCCACTGCCGAGACCGCATAAACCCCCGGTGGAACCGTCACGCTGACGGTATCGGCATTGAGGACTTTCCACAAACTCCAGGTCTGACCCTTCTTATAGTAAAGGGACCAAGACCGAACATCTCCGGAGTCATCGCCATCCCAACGAATTAAATTGGAAGTCGCCTGTACTTGCGAGGGGGGATTGGGAGCAAGTGCGTCCAACCACTCCATTTTCGGTGTCAGGGCCGGTGTTGGATACACGGAAGCCTTGAACACGTCGTTCACTCCCTGCCGATTGTTCGAGAACATCTTCATGCTGAAGAAGATATTCCCCAAAGAAAGGCGATCGGCACCTTGGCGAGAAATATCCACCTGACGCTGAAATTCCGATACCGGCCAGCCGGCGCCATCGATTTGACTGAGATAGTTCCCCGCGTAAATGTGACGGCGATTGGGATTGTTCGACAGCCACCAATCCAGAAGTACGGGGTAGCTTTGGGCGTATCGATCGATGGGCCAGTACAACTGCGGGGCCATGTAATCTACCCAACCCCGTTCCAGCCATAACTTCGGATCGGCGTAAATCTGGGCGTATTGGTCCATGCCTTCGATGCCGGGGGGTTGTCCGGGACGGTAGATACCGAAGGGACTGATACCGAATTTGACGTGGGGTTTGACGGCATGAACCCCGGTGTAAAGGCGCTCTACCAATCGGTTGACGTTATCTCTGCGCCAGTCCCCTCGCGTCAGGGTTCCCCCCTTGTTGCGGTAGGCGTTGTAGGTGCGATCGTCGGGAAAATCCAGTCCACCTTGGGGATAGGGGTAGAAATAGTCGTCGAGGTGAATGCCATCGACATCGTAGCGGCGCACCACATCGAGGATGACGTTATAGGTTTGGTCTTGAACTTCCTCCGCACCG
This sequence comes from Zarconia sp., assembly GCF_057467645.1. Lineage (NCBI taxonomy): Bacteria > Bacillati > Cyanobacteriota > Cyanophyceae > Oscillatoriales > Zarconia > Zarconia sp. The sequence goes on along the minus strand of NZ_JBRJXU010000117.1, from coordinate 14,576 downwards.
GGGTCCATCCACAGTAAATCCCCGTAGCGATAGGCATATTGGGGGAACTTCCGCGCCATGTGATCGGCTGCCAAGCTGTAGGTGTCGGCATTTTGGGCGCGGTAGGGATTGAACCAAGCGTGGAGTTCGATGTTGCGTTTGTGACTTTCGGCGATCGCAAACGCCAAAGGATCGTAATAGGGTTGGGGGGCTTGTCCTTGGGTTCCCGTCAGCCAAGAACTCCAGGGTTCGAGTTCCGAGGCATACAGTGCATCCCCAGCGGGTCGGATTTGCAACACCAGGGCGTTGAGATTTAACTCTTGCATTCGATCGAGAATGCCCAGGAGTTCGGCTTGCTGGCGTTCGACGGATAAACCCGATCGAGAAGGCCAATCGATATTCGCCACGGAGGCAACCCAGGCGCCGCGAAACTCTCGTTGGGGTTCGACACCGCTGTAGAGGAGGGTGTCGCTGGTGCGAACGATGCCAGCATTGGCTGTGGTTTGGTTGGCCCACACTCGGGCGGCGGTGAAGCTAAACAGCAGCAGGCAGGTCCAAATAGCAATTTGTCGGACGAGGCGGGTGCGGATGGCGACTCCGAGGCGATGGGGGAGGGATCGAAACACGGCAAAAAACCAGTTCCGTTGCGATCGGAACTGGCGCAGGTGAGTGAAAAGTTGGCGCATTACTTGAAGTACTGATGTGCGTGAGCAAACACAATGGAGGATTCGATCGATGGAGTTGGACCCTTACAGTTGGGCGATGGGTGCAAACTTTCGATTCCCACCCAGAAAACTGCCGACCCGACTCTAAACCTCGGCTCGCAGCAATTTTGACCCAAAGCCATCGAAATCGAAACTTAATAGGATAAGTTAGCACATCCGAGCCGTCTGTGCTTTATAATTCTCAACTCCAGAACCCAGCCGGTTAGTTCAAATTTTTCGATTCCCAGTCCGGACAGCTGTCTCCCTCCTGGCCGTAGGGATGCATCCCGCACACGAGTAGGTTTTTGCCGTAGAGATGACCGTGATAGTTCTCGCAGCCGATACAAGCGGGGTTGGAATCGGCCGTTGGCGGCACGTAGGTGATAGGTACGAAGGGATCGGTTTCGTCGGTCTCTTCTTCTAGCTCGAATACATCGAAATCGACATCGAGATAGAACTCAAACATCGGTTCGACGAACTCCCGCACGGCTCGATCGAATTCAGCTGCCATTTCATCGATGGGTAATGTGGCGCGCAGACTTTCTTCGACCTGTTTGCCGACGTTTTCCGAGAACTCCACCCACTCGTCTACCACCTCGTCGACTTCGTCGGCGATATCTTGGAAAAAGCGATCGACATCTTCACTCCAGGTGTCGATCGCTTTAAAAAATTCTTTGGCCCAATCTTCCATTATTAAATTGACGTATTCGATCGTCGTGTCAATTGCCAATCGTTCCGCTCTTATTTTGAAGAAGTACGGAAATCCCCCTCACTCCCTCAATCCTAATCTCGTTCCAAGCGACGCAGTTCGTCTTGCAGTTCTTGAACCTGCTCGTGCAACTTAGAAACATTCTCGCCCTCAGATGAAGTTTCTGCTGGGTCGTCATCATCGAGAATTTCGATTTTCCGAGGTTCTGCGGGGGCAGATTTAGGAGACGCAGTACCGGGCGTTGGCTGTCCTTGCTGCATCATTTCTTCGACAAAGCGACGCGCTTCGTCGGTACTCATCTCCCCCCGTTCGACCATTTCATCTGCAAGTTTCTGAGCTTGAACTCGCACTTCTGAGAGCTTGCTCGTTGCTTTTTCCCCGGCATAGGAAGCGAGTCCCACCCCCAGGTAAAACGCTTTTTGAACCATATCTCCAAAACCAGCCATACCGATCTAGGCTCCTTAAAATGTATCTGCGTTATCTGCTCGTTATTACTTACAGCTTAGAAAAAACCGATGAATTTGCCCAGTGAGATTGAAGCGAATGTAGGGGAAGCGGGGCGATCTTGGCTCTCAAAATAAGGCGACCCGGAGTCCACGCCTGCCACAAGCATCCCGTATTGCTGCTACCTTCCGGTCCTGACAAGGTTTGGGCGTTGCGACCGCATGGGTCCAGGTCTATAGATAATGATACCATCGAACTGTCATTCGACAACGATGCACCAGCGATAAAGTTCGTATTCCACGCAGCCGTTGCTGACGAGGGGGTCTCGGGAGACGATCGCCTGGGCTTCTTCCATGGACTCGGCTTGAAACAGCAACATTCCGCCGCCGCGTCGTTCCCAATAGCCCGATCGGGCTTGGTGTCCTTTCTCGATTAAGTCTCGGACGTAGGCTTTGTGAGCCGGAACGTATCGATCGAAAATGGATTTCTCAACGATTCCGGTTTCAATTTTGGCAAACCAAGGCATTTTAATTTCGTGGGTAATCGGTTTTTCTAGAAGGATGTAGCTCGTGAAACCATCGGCAAACCTTTATTTTATCGCGTTACTTCCCCCGGTTGAGGTGGCTGAGGAAGTGACTGAAATCAAACAATTTTTTGCTCGAAATTATAATAGTCGCGCCGCGCTAAAATCGCCGCCCCACGTGACGTTACAACCGCCGTTTGCATGGGAGGTCGATCGCCTTGAAACCTTGAGGGAAAGTCTGGCGGAATTTACCCAATGGCAGGCTCCCATCCCTCTGATACTTTCAGGTTTCGGCGCGTTTCCTCCTCGAGTTATCTACGTCAACGTTTTCAAAACTCCGGAATTAATGCAAGTGCAAGCTGCGTTAGAGACGTTTCTTCATCAACGGTTTGCATCCATCGCCAACCAGCCCTCCCGTCATGCTTTTTCTCCTCACATGACCGTTGCCTTTCGGGATTTAAAGAAACGAGATTTTCACCAGGCTTGGCCGCAGTTTAAAGAGCGATCGATCGAGCGTAAATTTACCGTTCCCGAGCTGACATTACTCTGTCATGACGGACGTCACTGGAATCTGGATACTCAATTTCCGTTTACCGTTCAATAAAATCAGATCGTCAGATCTAGAGATTGGGTTTTTCGCCTTTGGAGAATTGATAAGCATTTAGATATCGGCCATCAGTCGTCAGCTTCAACGTCGGCATCGAGCTGATAACTTTAACCTCTTCTAAGCTCAAACTCCTGAAATTATGGCTTTCTCTAAGAGCCTAAAACCCTTCGCGCGCGCGACTACGCGCGAAGGATTGCCGATCGCAGAGGACTAAATGCTCGCGATAATTTCATAGAAACAGGGGATATTGCGATAACTGATGGCAAAGATTGGGACAGTTATTCAAGCGTCCCCTCCAGCATCACAAAACTCAAATAACGCTGACTAAACGGTAGCAAAGATTACCTCTGCACTCATGCTACAGGGGGTTACAAAAACTCAACTCCGAGCCTCGAACCATCAAACGAGAGGAAACGGGTTTCTCAGGCATTGACTCGATCGAGCATCCTGATATAATACTGCTATTTTCTAATTGGTATGAGGTCATAAATTGACGATCGAAATTCATCGATGGTCGAGTTTTGCACCCTCAACTTCAGATAAAAAACTCAACACTAAATTCATGAAACTTAGGAGATTCGATCGATGAAATTAAAAACGATCGCCGCCATCAGTTTAGTGACAACATCTATCGCCATTTCCCCGGTTTTGGCGCAACAAATCCAACTTCGATTTAATACCGACGATCCGGCTCTGTTTCTGGCTGGGGAAGCCGATTCCTGCCAGGGGTGCGATCTGAGTGGCGTCACCCTCACCGAAGACCCGAGAAGACCCGATCGCTTCGAGAACGTCTCCATGCGACAATCGGACTTGAGTAATGCCACCCTGCGCAATCTCAACCTCAGCGGGGCATACTTTACCTGCGCCGACTTATCCGGGGCGGATTTAACCGGGACCGATTTGTCTAATGTCGACTTTCTCTATACCAACCTCAGCGGGGCGAATCTCAGCGGGGCTAACGTCAGTGCGGCAACGTTTCGCGGGGCCGTTTTGGATGCGAATACGAACCTGGAGGGAATTACGATCGATGAAAATACGATCGCCCCGAATTCTCAATTTGCTCGGGATACCGGTCTGATGAATGTCGTCGAACCGATTCCCTTCGACAATCGCCCCTATTGCTTGGGTCGATCGGAGTAATATCGAGTTCGGGTCGAATTCCCACGGTTTCAGAGAGCGATCGCAGCTCAAGCAAGGATAGTATCTTCAGACATTGCTGTTGTATTGCTTTTGTCGCGATCGTCATTCTCATCTGGATTCGGTATCCATTGAGGGGAGACGTGACGGTTCTAGACTTGACCGACTCAAATGTCAGCCACCACAAAACTCCCCCCATTGCGTGCGATGTCGCTGACATTGTTTTTTCTTGAGACTTGAGATGGCAAATTTCGATACCCGCATCCTGCGGGAAATACCTTTTATAGCCTTTTAAACAACGATGAAATTTCAAATTGCTGCATCGACTGCCTTAATCGTCTTACTCGGACCGATCGCTCCTGGGCTATCTCAAAGCAACGACCCGGAAGCTCGGGAGATTTTCCTTGAGGGCACCTCGGATACTTGCCAGGGATGCGATCTCTCTAGCGTCACCCTCAGCCCCGATCCGGAAGATTGGCAGCGCTATCACAATGTCAAACTGCGGCAGACGAACTTGCAAGGGGCAACTCTGACCGATCTCGATCTGCGGGGATCGTATTTTAGTTGTGCCGACTTATCCGGGGCCGATTTATCCGGGGCAAACCTGTCAAATGTCGATTTTTTCTACGCCAACCTCAGTGGTGCGAACCTCAGTGGGGCCGATTTGAGTGCGGCAACCTTTCGCGGGGCGATCGTCGATGAAACCACCAATCTCGATGGGGTTATCCTCAGCGAAGATACGATCGCGCCGAATTCCCAATTCGCTCAAACTACCGGTTCGATGGCCAGCGTTCAACCGGTTCCCCTAGATGGTCGGACTTGTTTCGGTCGTCCCGAGTAATCTCGAATCCAGGCCGTTATAGTTATCGGGTGGGCAGTTTTTCTTGCGAGGCAGAGGAGGCAGGGGAGGATTATCGATCGAACCAAGCCCTTAAATCTTCAAGGGTCGCAAAATCTAATAACGCCTCGCTCAACTGTTCCAATTCGTCGAGGGAGAGTTGAGACATTTGCTCTTGTAAAGGACTGGGAAGTTCTCCTAGGGTACGAGATAGAAGGCGTAAAATCAGCGCTCTGGCAGCCTCTTCTCTGCCCTCTTGCCGCCCTCGAACTAATCCTTCTTGCAAGCCCTCCTCTCGCCCTTCCTGCCTGGAAGTATCAACGACATTATTCAAATCGCGGTAGTATTTCAGGCTATTTTCATAGCTATCTTGCTCTGTGGGTGAGAAATTGGCAATTTCTGCCACTTCAAAGAGTCGATCGAAGATACTTTCTTGCAGCGTTTGGGGTGGTTCGTTTAAATCTGGGAGATGTTTGAGTAAAAACAGCCACTTATCTAAATGGGAATCGAGCTGTTCGAGAGTTTTCGTGAATTTGGGTAACTCGAGATAAACGAATTTTAGTTTGTCATAAAAGACATCGCAATTTTGATTTTTGAGTTCTACCGTATGAATAAAGGTTTCTTCGTTCTTGTGTTCCTCAAAGATAAAATCTAAGACTCCCACGGTGTAAACTGGGGTTAGCTTGTAATTCCAATCGCCTTTTAGGGCTTGTTCTTGGATGGGAAACGTCGCATAGTAAACGCTTCGATCTTTAAAAAAGTTTTGTTTTGCTTTTTGGATTTCGACAATAAATCGTTCTCCATTCTCTCCCTGGCAATAGATATCGAAAATGGCTTTGCGATCGAGGGCGGTACTGCCTAAATTTTCGTTACTTTTGTAGGTTAATTCCTTGATTTTATGGTATGAGGGTAAGAGAGTATTTAAAAAATCAACGAGTAAGGCTTTATTGGGTTCGGTTCCAAAAACCCGTTTGAAGCCAAAATCTGTGAGGAGATTGATGTATTTCTCTTGTAAGGGATAAGCCATGACAGTCAGTTTAGATGCGATAAGTTAGACTCTCTGGATGTGGGAACGTTTTCTTATTATACGTACCGGTTTTGCTATTTTGATGCGGTATCTTTAGGTTGCGAATACTTCATAAGACTCATTCCTTCTCCCGATTTACCCATTGGTAGTATTGGACTCCAACCACTCACTTCAACAACGCCCAAACAGTGCAATCGGTGAATAACCCTCCGAATCCATTCAGGGTTTCCCATTAAAATCATTCGGTTGGCGGGGTTGTCGCCGTCGAGGAATGGGTTGGCGATCGCGGGAATTGGGTTAGGATAGCTGGATTTATGACAAGACATGGCATAGGGTTGAATTTTGCATTCTTAATGTTCTCAAGTGAGAACAACCCGATTATATCCCAAACGTTTTCACTTGCAACCATTTACTTGCCGATCGCCCTCTGACACTATTGGGGACATGGGCAAAGCAGGGAAAGCACTCAGACAAGTTTTGAACACCTACGGCATCAGTCAAAATCGCTTAGCGATTGCGATCGGTATCAATCGTTCTACCGTCAGTCAGTGGGTAAACGAAAAACGCGATCCCCTCGCCGAGACGATTCCCGAAATCGTCGCCGCCCTCGAAACCCTCGACGAAGATGCAGCACAAAATTTCCTGTTTCTCTACCTAGGACGGGTAATGGAGACTCCACCACCGGATGATGCGACATCGTAGGTGGATATGGGTAAAGCAGGAAAAGCTCTCCGAGAGGTGTTACAAAGCTATGGCATCAGCCAGAATAAACTTGCGGTTGTCATGGGAATCGGACGATCGACGGTGAATCATTGGGTGAACGAAAAACGCGATCCCCTCGCCGAGACGATTCCCGAAATCGTCGCCGCCCTCGAAACCCTCGACGAAGATGCCGCGAAGAATTTTCTATTTCTCTATTTGGGACGGGTGATGGAGACTTCACCACCGGATGATGAGACGTCGTAGGTGGATATGGGTAAAGCAGGGAAAGCACTCAGAAAGGTGTTAAAAACCTATGGCATCAGTCAAAATCGGTTAGCCATTGCGATCGGTGGAGTTTATGGCAGCGTACCTAACACTCGAAAACCGATATCGTCATCGAGAGCGAACTTCACGATATTATTCATACTGTCATCAGAACGGCAGAAATCCGAATAGCTATTCCAGGAACCACCGCGCAGCCGTTTAAAAGACGTTTCATCTTCAAATCGCCATGCGATGTCGTCTCCAAACTTCCATTCGTTTCGATCGTTGAGCGATCGTTGATAATTTTCATCCCAGTTTTCGGCACACCATTCCCAAACGTTTCCATGCATATCGTAGAGTCCGAAAGCGTTGGGGGGGAAGCTGCCGACTTCTGTTGTTTGCTTGCGATACTCCCCTTTCGGTTCTGAGGCAAAAGTCCAAGTCCTATCGTAGTTTGCCAGGGTGGTAGTGAGGGTGGCACCAAAGTGAAAGGGGGTAGTTGTTCCGGCACGGCAGGCATATTCCCATTCCACCTGGCTGGGGAGTCGATATTGTTTTCTGGTTGCATGGGAGAGTCGCTGACAAAACTCTGCGGCATTGTACCAGGAGACATTTTCGACCGGGTGATTTTCTCCCTTTAAATTTGATGGATCGCGATTCAAATTTCGATCGACTTTCGGTAAGCTGGCAACCGCTTGCCACTGGGCTTGAGTAATCGGATATTTGCCTATTAAAAAGGAAGGGACGGTAACATGATGTTGGGGATATTCGCGACTCAACGATTCACCCTTAAATTTGGGGTTCGATGGTTCGATTTCAAGATTGCCTCCTGGAATCACGACTATTTCGAGTAAAACACCGTCGATCGATTCTAAAAACGATCGTGCTTCACTCAAACGGCGATCGATCTCTTCTCCTCGATCGTCTACCGTCACGAGCTCAAATTGAAAGGTGTTGAGTTTCATTCGTTATCCTTAAAACCCCACAATTTACTCCAAACGGGAACTATTTCGTAAATCCTCAGCGGCGGCAACCAAATAACTGGCAACATCCATCAATCCCTGCGAAGTGGAATGGAGTTGCGTGCAGACTTCAGCCGCTGCGCGATCGACATGTTCCAGACTTTGGCTGTAGGTTTCGTTGGCTTGTTGTAAATAACTCGCTAACTGTTCGTTCCCCATTTGGAGACTCCGATTTAAACGATCGACTAAATGAGTATAGGCAGTATCAATGCGATCGGCTTCTCCCCCCAAAGTTGTTGCCAGTTGTTGCAATTGTGCCAACCGTTCTCCCGATTGCAACCCCGTCGTATTCGCTAACTCCATCACCACCGTCGCCGTCCGATCGATATTTGCCATACTTTCAATAATGCGATCGCTCAATTTCGGAGCATCTTCGCGAAATACCGTTTGTAATTTATCGGCAACTCCACTCAACCCCTCTCGCTGCTGGTTTAACGTCCCATCGAGGAGGTTATTTTGTTCGACGAAAAACTGCTGCAATTCCTGCTGGTATTCCAAACGAAACGTCGCTAACTCTTCCTGCACCGTCTGGCGAGTTTTTTGCAGCAGAGTATCGATCTGTTGCAGGGTTTCGAGTAAATTTTGGCGCGCATCTTGCATCAAATCCGATGCCTCTCGCCCGACAGTTTTCAGGGTTTCCGTTTGTTGAATAAATGCCCCCGCAACCCGATTCGCACTCTCTTCAAATGCGCTGCGTTGTGTTTCCATCCCGGCGATACTTTCATTCACCGCCCGATCGATTTGCATCGCAACATCTTGCATCACCGCCCCGGTTTCCTGGCGAAATCCATCGAGGATACTTTGCAAGTTCTGGGCAAATTCTTGTAACTGCACCAGGGTTTCGGTTTGGAAGTTTTGGATGGTTTGAATGGAGTGGGCTAAACTAGCGCTAATTTCCCCGAGAGAACCGCGCAGTTGGCTCACCGATCGGGAGGCTTCCCGCGTCAGCGCCGCACTTTCATCGAGGCGTTGCACCACCGGTTCGATGAGTTCTTGCCGCATTTGCCCCAGCAACCTTTCTAGGGTGTTGTCTTGGGTGGCTTGTCGTTCCCGGATTTGCCGTAATTCCCCAGAAATCGAGGCAAAAGTGGGTTGAAACGGCTGGTAAATTGCCTCGGGAGTGGTTTGCCCGGTGCGGATTTGCGCCAATTCTTCTGCCAAGCGATCGAACTGGGGATGTAACGATCGCCCGATCGCCTCGCCAATGGCTTCCCCAATAGCTTCCCGAGTCAGTTCTCCCCGTCCCGTCTCTCCAACCTTTTTGGCCTCGAGGGTTTTATCCAATCGCGAGAGCAGCCGCCCCGGCGTTGCCACTGTAACCACCCCATCGAACCGATATCGCAGGCGATCGCGCTGGTTTTTGCGGATGCGTTCCCCCAGAGCTAACCCCAAAATCGACAAACTCGCTGCCCCCAAACCATACAGGGAGGTGATGAAAGCGATTTTCATTCCCCCCAACAGCGCCAAACTCTTCGCCAGCAGGGTATCGGGATCGGCGATCGCGCCAATATCTACCCCCTGCAATCCGAGGTAAATTCCAGTGAAAGTGCCTAACACCCCCAACGCCGTCAGCAGGGTGGGGGCAAAGGCAACGGGAGAGCGGGGAATGGGTTGGTTGAAGATGGCGGGTGGGGTGAGGCAAACAAAGCGCTCGCCCTCAATGCGGGGATGAAATCGTTTACCGGTGAGGGTTCCGTCGAGATGCTGGATCAGCCATCGCCATAAGGCTTCGCTCAGTATCGCCCGTTCGATCGCTTTGGTGGGGGGATGCGATCGCAGAAAATCGATCGCCTCGGCAACTGGGTGACATTGCCGGGTTTGGTAGTCGCGAATCGCTCGAACTTCGGTAACCCCTGCGGCGATCGCCACTGCCAGAATCAGGGCAATAAATAGGGTATCGACAGCTTCGAGGGCGATCGGTGAGTTCACGATAGTTGCATCTGGGGAAAATTTGCCGATCCGATTTTATAGCCTTGCGTGTCGGGAGTCGGCAGGGGGGAAATAGAAATGAAAGTGGGTTTTAAAAATTTATACTTATCTATACTATCGATTAGTTTTTAAATTCCAATCAATTAGTAAATTTCAAGCAATTTTTTATTGACTCCATTCTCATTTAAAAAACGAATTTACAAGAATTTTGAGGTGTGGTAGGGTATTGACACGATTTCATTATGGGTTTTTATTGCTTTTTGCACTAAAGTTCGATGTAAAAACGCGAAAACCCTTGTAATACCGAAAGACACTCGCCTTAAAACCTCAAATTTTTCCTTCTATCGCTTCACTTCAAAAACATATTTTTTTGTGACAATTCTGCAATCGTCACATGAAGTTTTGCAAAAATGCAGTGATATGCAGCATTACTTGTCGGCGACAACTCTCGATATTTCCAAGTATTACCGAAAAATGGCGTTTTCATCCGGATTGGCGATCGGAAATCCAGATCTGAATCAGACAGGAGAGATCGGGCTGATGTCATTCAATTCTGGTGGAGTGCATCAAAATATGACATCAAGAATACAATCGCTCCTCAAACAACTCCTCGCAGGAGACTACTGTCACCCCCCGCAATCCCAAACTCTCCAAATAGGCAATCCAGGATTCCGGGGTATTTTCCGCCGGTAATAACCCCAACTCCCTTGCGACATCGGCAATCCAGGGAACGGTGGAAATCCCGTATCCCTGCCAGTTCGTTTGAACGCAGAACCACTCGGGAACGGCGCGATCGTCAAAATCGATCGAACGCTGCCAGTCGGCACGAAAACAGAACATGGGGCTATGTTTGGGATTCGAGTTCGGTTGTTTCATGCGGTTGCCAGTTGGATGAAAAGTCAAGATGGGATTGGCCAAAAGTGCGATCGTATTTCAGGTGCGATCGCACCCTGACCTAATCCACGATTGATATGGTCAATATTGCTTCGATCGAGTTACGGAGGACTCCTCAACCCAGCCAGGGCAACTCGATCCAAAGCGTCAACTAGGCTAACGCAACCTTTCCAATCCAGCGGCGTTCGATCGAATTGAATTAAGACTTATAGCAGTTTGGTCGCTTTGTGGTTACAAATTTTCCGTGATGGGGAACGAGTTATGTTCTTAAAACAACGTGAGTTCGGGTTAAGGATGCTTGAAAGTCCAGCGAGGCGATGTAGATTCGAGTGCTGGGTAGAAAACCTCGAACCCCACCCCATAAGCCCCACACCCGGTCACCCTAAGCTCACCCGAAACGGTCTTATCCAAAACTGACGTTAAAACAAGCGATCGAATCTCCAAACCATGACGAAAAACGTGCGCGCTGCGATCGCCTCTGCATCTCCGTCTCCCATTCGATCTATGCTAGAAAAAGTCGCTCGCGGCAGGGAGTCACCAATACTGCAACCGATGATTACTGGAAAAACCAAACTACTCGGGGTCATCGGCGATCCCGTCGAACATTCCCTCTCCCCCGCCATGCACAACGCGGCGATCGCCGCCCTCGATCTCAATTACGTCTATCTCCCCTTCCCGATCGCGGCAGAAAACCTGGAAACGGCGATCGCTGGATTTGCTGCCATCGGCTTGGTAGGGTTCAATATCACCATTCCCCACAAACAAGCCATCATCCCCCTTCTGGCGGAGATTTCCCCCGTGGCGCAGGCGGTGGGGGCAGTGAATACCGTTTGGCGCAGCGATCGGGGCTGGGAAGGGACGAATACCGATGTGGAAGGGTTTCTCGCCCCCCTCACCGCCCTGAATCGAGATTGGAGTCAGACCGTGGCGGTGGTTCTGGGTAATGGGGGTGCGGCGCGGGCAGTGGTAGCTGGTGCGGCACAACTCGGCTGTCGAGAGATTCGCGTTGTCGGGCGAAATCCGGAAAAACTCGATCGATTTGCCGCCAGTTGGCAGGATTCGCCGATTGAAGTCAATCTGAAGCCCTATCTCGCCGATGCCGTTGCGGATGCAGTTTTCGGAGCGACGCTGCTGGTGAATTCTACCCCCGTCGGCATGTCTCCCCATGTGGATCGATCGCCTTTGGATGCAACGCTTTTTGCCAAACTCGCTGCCGATGCGATCGCCTACGATTTAATTTATACCCCCAGTCCCACTCAATTTCTCAAGGAAGCGCAACTGGTGGGGATTAAAGCGATCGATGGTTCTCAAATGCTGGTATGTCAGGGGGCGGCAGCATTAGAGAAGTGGTTGCAGCAGCCGGTTCCCGTGGATGTGATGCGCCAAGCGTTGCTCCAAAAGTTGGGTCGCGATTAAATCGATCGAACTTTACCGCCTGATGTGCCGCTCAACGGTCTCCTGCTTGACAGAATCGAGCGATCGGTAAAGTTAGCTTTATGATATAAAAAGAAAGGAGAATAAACCGTTCGAGCTTCAGATTTTCACAAGTTTCAAATATTCTCATTTCAAATGTTATCAACGTGAAACATTAGGGTGTTTCTCACTCGTACAGGAATTTTTATCTTGAGAGAATGAAAACCTCTCATAAAATTATCGGTTACTTTGGAGCGTTGTTGGGATGTATTTCCCTGGGTTTAATTATTGCACCAGTTGTCTATCGAGCAACTAAATTCTGCGATTATCCCAGTACGTTTACCGGGCAGTTATGTCAGGGAAAAGTTCCCAAGCAAGTGCCAGAATCTGCATGGGCAAAGGCAGGAGCCGTTGGCTATCAAACCTCCGCCCAGATTTTAGCTGCCCATAACGGTATCGCTCAAGGCTTAGATGAAACTCAAAAACGATACTTGCGACCTCATTTTGGCGATTTAGTCGATCGGGTTTATATTATTTACAATGCCCAACTGATGGATGAGTGGGTTTCTGCAAGTTTCCGGATTGATGTGGGGAAATCGAACGCTCAAGTTTACGGCAATCGAATTTATCTGCGAGACCCCTACAAACCTGACGATACAGACCAATTAATTTTACTGGCTCACGAACTAGTTCACGTACGACAATACGAACAATATGGCAGTTTAGAAGGGTTTGGCTATCGCTATTTTCAAGAGTACAAGCGAGCTGACGAAAGCTATAAAAATAATCCATTCGAGCAAGAAGCCTTTGAGTTTGAGGAGAAGTTCGCGCGTTGGTTGAAGCAAGAAAAACGGAATGAACGATAATCCTGATATCGAACCCGTTTTTGAAAAAATCGATCGATTGTGTGAGTTGGGGCAGAAAGATGAAGAAGAAGAAAAGTTCGATCGGGCACTGGATAAATATTTAGAGGCTTTAGACTTAATCCCGGAACCGATAACCGATTGGGAAGCATCGACTTGGATACTTACAGCGATTGGCGATCTTTACTTTATCTTAAAAGACTACCCAAAATCGCGACAGTTTCTTCAAGATGCCATGCATTGTCCGGATGCGATCGGCAACCCCTTCATTCATCTAAGATTGGGACAAGTTCAATACGAGTTAGACGATTTTGAAAGAGCCAAAGATGAGTTAGCCAGAGCTTTAATTTTAGGTGGCTCGGGAATTTTTGAAGAAGAAGACCTGAAGTATATGCAATGGATTCGCTCATTCTTACGGAATTCAACTGACTTGTGAGTTTAGAGACTTGCAAAAAAACAAGATCCCAGTTTGTCAACAATTTACCGTAGGGGTCAACGGCCGTTGACCCCTACGGTTGGTATATTATTTTCCCGCAAATCCCTTAATTGATGGCTCGAGCCAAAACCATCTCGAATCCCAGTAGATTTAGCGCTAAGCTAAAAAACAGCGATCGATTCTAGCAATTCTAGTTTTAGCAAAATTTCTAAGCAATATTTATATGAGTTTTATTTTGGCTTGGCTGAGTACCCTCGCGTTCTCCGTCCTCTCCTGGTTCGGTGGGATTGCCCATCCCGCACTCACTCCCACACCCATCACCCAAACGCAACTTGCCCAGTTAGAGCAACTCAGCACTCAGGCCGTTCGTGCTATGGAACGGGGCAACTTTACCGAGGCCGAAATATTTTGGAGCAAAGCGATCGAGGAATTTCCCACCAATCCGGCACTTTGGAGCAATCGAGGTAACGTCCGAGTCGGTCTCAATCGCCTGGAGGCGGCCATTTCCGATTACGATCGATCCGTCGAACTCGCCCCGGATACCCCCGATCCCTATCTGAATCGCGGTGCGGCTTATGAGGGTTTGCAACGGTGGGAAGATGCGATCGCCGATTACGATCGGGTCCTGGAACTCGACGAGTCGGAGGCGGCGGCCTACAACAATCGCGGCAACGCCAAAGCCGGACTGCAAAATTGGCAGGGGGCACTAGCAGACTATCAAAAAGCAATGGAGTTAGAACCGAGATTGGGGATTGCTCGCGCCAACCACGCTTTGATGCTCTACCAACTCGGAGATGCCCGAGAAGCACTGCGCAACTTCAAAAATCTGGCGCGCCGATATCCCCAATTTGCCGATGTTCGAGCGGCGGTAACGGCCGTTCTCTGGAGTGAGGGAAAAATCGGGGAAGCGGAGAGTAACTGGGTGGCTGCCGTGGGTTTAGATCCGCGCTACCGAGATCTCGACTGGGTTGCTGGGATTCGCCGCTGGCCTCCGGCGATGGTGGAGGCGTTGGATAGCTTCTTAAATCTGAGTTAATGTTAGGCGCGGGGTGTGGGGTGTGGGGTGTAGGGTGTGGGGTGTAGGG
>NZ_JBRJXU010000116.1:0-3887 GCF_057467645.1 Zarconia sp. | reverse complement strand
CACCCTACACCCCACACCCCACACCCCAACTCGCGTTAGTTGGACTGAAACTCGGCATCGAGAGCTTTAAGCAATCGATCGCGGGTTTCTTGCAGGTGCGCGAGGGTATAAGTATCTAGCTCGTCCTCTTGCTCTTCGAGAGCCTCGTAGATATCTCCATCGAGTTGGCGCAACTGATACCATGCCAGAGTCCGGGCATCTTCGGGAACGTCTAACTGTCCCAACACCATCGAAATCAGTAAATTGAGATGTTTGCGCTGCAAGGAACGGCGCACGCTCGTAATTGGGGTGGGAGCGTTCTGAGCTTGTAAGACTTCCATCCAGATGCTCCGATGCAGGGTCTCGAACAGTTCCGGCAGGGTGAGAGCCTCGCCGGGTTCGGTTTTCAGTTCCAAGTCCCGCAAGCGGTTAAGTCGATCGCCCGAGAGCAGGGATTCGAGAATCGCTCCCTGGACGAACAGGATAATGTCGTGAATCGGATAATCGAGCCGGAACACGGGAATATTGCTGCCCCAATGACTCCAACGAGATGGGGCCAGTTGGTTGAGCAAGTCCGGTGAAAATTCAAAGGCATTGGGCGCAAACACGTACTGCTCTAGAGTGGCCAAGCTCTGCCGCTGTTTTTCCACGGAAATCGGCTCGAAGGGCAACCGTCCTGCCGGATCGCCCGCGCGGGCGCGGTTGAAGGACTGACCCCCGACGTAGTTGGTGACGATCGCTGCTTGGTTGAAGTAATAAGACAGCACCAGGTTGAATTTTTCCCGTAGTTCGCTGAAATCTTCCCCCGGCTTGAGGCTTTCGTTTTCCAAGCGCAACCACATCTGACGGGCGTTTTCCATCTGATATTGGGCGTAACGGAGGGGATCGTTACTCAAATCGAAGCGGGTGACAGCCGGATCGACTTGAGACCAGGCATCTTCATCGGTTCCGTAGGCCAGTTGCGGATCGGAAGAGCGTTCGGCGATCGTTTCGAGAAAGTCTTGTTCTCCCTGCAATCCCCGAGGTCCGGGTTTGTAGCCGTATTCGATCGCCCAGCGATCGTAGGGGCCCACGAGGGTGGGGAAATAGTCGCCCTGGGGCATTCCCGGCGGGGCGAGGTTGGCAAAGACGTAGTCCATCACCGAGGAAATCGAGCCTTGGGTACGGGTAATGCTTGGGTCGTTGAGTTCTTCGGGACTCAGCAGGGTGCTGCCGTGGAAGTTGTGGCGCAATCCCAAGGTGTGCCCCACTTCGTGGGCGGTTAAAAACCGCAAGTATTGATTGATGTATTCCTCGATTTCGATGCCATCGGGCTCGGCGCCGTGGAGTAGAGACAGGGACATCGCGCCGACGGCCAGTTGTCGGGTACATTCGCGACAGCTACAACTATAGTTATGACGATTGGAAAAAGGCAGTCGATCGCTCAGAATGGAGGGATCGAGTTGGGGGCGTTCTTCGCTGGCTTGACCGCACAATGCTGAGGAAATGCTACAGGCTTCGGCGACCAGTTCGCTCTGGGCGCTATCGTAGCCGCTGGTATCCCCCCCGCCACCGAGGAGGGAACCAAACTCCTGCTGGGCAAAGCGAACCACATTGGAATCGATCAGGATATCCGCATCTAGAATTTGTCCGGTGAGGGGATTGACTCGCGACGGTCCGATGCCGGCAAAGTAGGAATAGAGGTTGGTAGACCAGCGGATAGTATTGTAGCGAATATCTTCCGGTTGCCAGGTGGCATCGTCGGGCATCTGCCGTACTTCGATCGCATTGAGGAACCCAGCCTGCTCGAAGGCTTTATTCCACATCAAAATTCCTTCGCGGATGGCTTGGCGATACTCGGGGGGAACGGTATTTTCGATCCAAAAGACGATCGGCTCTTTGGGAGGGGAGAGTTCGGCGTTGGGATCTTGTTTTTCTAAGTTCCAGCGCTGAATGTAACGGACGAAGGGATCGCGGTTGGTATCGTCAGCCACGTTGCGGTAGGCCGTGATAAAGTATCCCACCCGTTCGTCCGCAGTGCGAGGTTTGTAGCCGTTACCCGTCGGCAGTTGAGAAATGCTGTAGTGAACCTGCAAGTCGAAGGCGCGGTTATCCGGGAGGGTCGTCAGATATCCGCCACTACCAGAAAATCCGTAAACCGATTCGATTTCGATATTGAGGGGGAAGGCTTGCACCTGTTGCAGATAGGATTTGTCGGAGTCCATCCAGTAAGAACCCCCCAGAAAATAGGGCAGTTCGGTGGATAACCCCGAAATATCCCGATTCATTATCAGTTCCCCTAAATCTACCAGCAGGGTTTTCCGCTCGGGATGGGTGGCGACGATGGGGAGCGAATACAGTACCGATTCGCTGAAAGACCGATCGAGCGCTCTCGCTTCGGGATCGCCGACTTGGTTGCGCAAGTAGACATTCGGGACGACGAACTGCACCCGATCGCCCTGACGGCGGAACTGGAATAATACGTCACCCAAGGGTAAACCGCTGAGTAATCCCGCTTCTCCAATCCCTCGGGACAAAGTCATCACCAACAGCAAGTTTTGGTTGAGTTGCTCGGGAGAAAGTTCGAGGTACAGTTCGCCGGTGGCATCGTTTTTATAAAGGGAAAACAACCCTTCGAGTTTCCGACTGCCAAGGACAACATCATCAAAAGCCGCTCCATCGGTACCCAAGGCTGCGGGGTCTAGATTTTCTCCCTCGATTGCGTCGGCGGGTAACTCCTCCTCGGGTAATTTTTCTTCCTGTTTGAGAACCCCGACCGGCGACTGGGGCGATTGTCCTTGCTTTTCGATCGCTTCTGGCTTTTCCTTAGCGGCTGATTTTGCCCCAATTTTCGACTTGGTCTTCTGTACGGCAGCTGCATCGAATGTCAGAAATAATAAACCCAAAGGGATTAAAGAAGAAATTCCGTAAGCAAGTTTTTTCATATTTCGTCGAGACGAGTTGCATCTGCGTTACTGAGGTGGGCAAAGTGAAATCGAGATTGGGTTTCTCAACCGATACAATCCGAGTGCGATGAGGTTTTTGTTCTATGGGCTTAACCTACGATACCGAAAAATATAAGTTCGGGTTATGGCGGCCATATTACTGGTATACCCCAAAGACTCGGGAAAAGTGCTATGGAGTCGGGAGAATTCACCGATGTCGTAGGGAATCGAGGGGAGGTATGCACAAACAGTTCGATCGCCATTTTTTCGATGCCGATGCGAAGTACCATCCATTGAAAACAATGAGTTCGAGCCTTAGATCCACAGTACCCCTTTCCACGATCTCGGTAAATTCCCCATGCAAAGCGAGGGTTTTCGATCTGATGAGTTCGATTCTCTAGAATGCGCGATCTCAAGAACGGTCTCTTTTGCCTCAAGGACAGACTCGATTGTTATTTAATTTGAATTCTAAAGATAATCAGTGTATTTTACCATTTGATTCCCACTCGAGATATGGCTTTCAAGTTTAAATATTTAAAATTCCATTAACGATAGTATTTTTTTGTTAAATAATGCAATAGAGTATAGACTTTATAAGTTTTAAATGTTAAAAGTAAGTTTTTTTGAACTCTGTCTCGATCTTTGTATTCATTTCACACAAACATCCGCTCGAAAATCTAGAGAGAGCGATCGGAAAACTTGATTTTCGCTTGGATTACTATCTCAACGTTTGCGATCGAAACTTATGATTGACGCAATGTTAAGTTTCGAGATTCTAAAAAATCTAATATTTTATATTTTTAAAGCCGATTTTTAAGACTTTTAATTAAAATTTTAACTGCTCATATAATAGCATTTATTAATTCAAACAATCTCTATTTTTGAATCAACAAATTAACGGCAATATACTAATTTTTTGTCTACAATTACCTTAATATGCAATAAAAAATTATTATTAATTAACTTGTTGTTTTTGATATTTTT
>NZ_JBRJXU010000115.1:0-6172 GCF_057467645.1 Zarconia sp. | reverse complement strand
TGGATGAGCGAGTTGGGTCTGGAGTGGGCTTACCGGTTGGCGAGCGAACCCCAGCGGTTGTGGAAGCGTTACTTGCTCGAAGATTTGCCCATCTTTGGATTGTTGCTCCAGCAGAAGTTGGGATTGTATCAAGCGCCTTTGACCGCTCAGGCGAGCTAACTGTAGAATCGAGTTCCGTTAAATACTGACAACAACCGTTAAAGTGAGAATCGAGTGCATCGGCAGCATGGAGAGAATTGACCATCCGAAATCTAACCCGTGACATAGCTCTTGATGAAAACGAATCATGGGAACGCGATACAGCAGTGGAATCGAGTTCGATTGAGACAGAGTTACAAGAGATTGGACTTTAGACGAAGAGATGAGCGCGATCGCATCACCGATACTCTGATTTTGTCCCTCGCACCCCACACCCCACGCACTGACTCTACCAAGCCGTTTCGAGTTGGGCCAGTAACTTCATAATCCGTTGATTGGAACCCGGTGAATTATTGGACTGTCCCCGCAACCACTCCATGGCTTTACCGCGATTTTGTTGGGCCGAAATCAACAGTGCCCCCCAAGCTTTAGCCCCATCGTTATACCAATTCACCCGCAGTTCGGCATCCACCCGATTCCACAAACGTCCCGAATCCGAGCGCAGCATCGTCGCGATCGCCGCCCGGTTTTCCGGATTCTCCTCAAACATTTGCAACGCCGCTTCCCAACGACCGTCAATCAAGTGAGCGAGTACTGCTTGGCTGGGATTTGCCCAAGACGAATCGGCGTTCGATCTCGTAATTTTGGCATGCAAGTTGATGAAATCTAATTGGGCTTGCGCTTCTGGAGTCCAGGAAGCCTCTGGAACTTGCTTGAGGGTTTCAAGAATCTCCAACGCCGGAGACCACAATCCATTGCGAGCCAGGAGCAGGGCATTTTTATAGGTTCGTCCCCCAATGGCGGGTTCGGCAATCGAAATTGAGGTGAGTTGGATGGGATTGAGGAGAAAGTCGCGGGGCTGAACCTGATACACCTCGAAATGGGGTTCGAGTCCGACGGTGCGATCGATTTTGAGTTCGGCCGTCGCTCCCCCGGTAAATTCTTGCCAGGTGGGAACTTTACCGACAGTACTCGTCCACTGCACCATCATACTCAGATGGGAGCGGCTGGGATTGTAGTGGTAAACCTGTCCGTAGGCGACCCGAGTATCTCCTTCGATGCGCTCCCCCATCAAATTGAACCACACGCCGGGGCTGGGGGTTTTTTGCTCGAAGGGTTTAACTTTTGTCAGGGATAAAGGGCGACTCGAGCCGGGGGAGGTGGAGTTGGTATTGAATAACGGGGCGATGACGAAAGATTCCGCCGGGCCGGTAACGGGAATTTGATTGATGAGATAGTAGTAGGTTCGATCGCCGCCGGTACTGAATTCGTCGGCAACTGGCTGGTAGACTCGCAACTCCACGAAGCGATCGCACGATACGCTACAGGCGCTGCGACGAGCGATGACCGGTAGCAGCATATCCGGTTTCGAGCCGGGACCTTGGGAGGAAGCCAGGGTTACTGGTTTCCCTGCGATGAAACCTTGTTGGAGCAGATCGTTTTGAATCGTATCGAGGGTTTGGGGAGCGGAGGGGTTGCTGACGGCAATCTCTGTCCATTTGGGCAAAAATCGAGGCAGCCAGAGAATAGCATCTGGATTGATGATGAGCTGTATCCCCATCCAAGCACCACCAGCCACTAGGCTTAGGCTACCAGCAAGGGCGACGATCGCCCCCAAGGAAATCAAAGTTTGCTTCCAGGGCTTGCTTGCAACGGGATTTGACTTGTTTACGGTCACGCTAGTCAACGATCGAGTGTGCGGTTTGTAGGCCTATTTTCCCACTAAGCGGGAAAATCTGCGCCCCGCGCGGCCATGAGATGCGTAATGGGGAGATCGGAGAGACAAGGGGACAAGGGGACAAGGGGACAAGGGGACAAGGGGACAAGGGGACAAGGGAGAAGTTGCACCAGCCAAGAACTCTGTACGATCGAGTATTTTTGAGGAGTGTTTCGTTGTTGAGATAACTGTTCGAGAAGGGGCTAATCGGCTCGAAAAGCCTCTTTTGTTGCAGATGCTACGACCGACACGCACACCAGAAATACTCGGGGACAAAGACTGGGGGGACATTGTTTCCCTCTCGATCGCGATCGCCATTTTTGTGAGGAGAGCGATCGGACCTCGCACTCTTTTCTCGATCGCATTGTTCGCTCGATCGAGCCAAACATCTTGGATTTGTTATTTTTATACGTTTTTTGTGTGTTTTTATAGTACGTTGATTAAAATTTGGGTAACAACATAGATCTGTTAAGGCTCTTACATAGAGTAGAGTATATAAACTATCTAATTCGCTTTATATTTGACCATCTTTTATTGGTGTAGTGATATGAGTTTTTGAATACACAAATAATAATCAAAAAATTAGATTTTATATGCGATCGAAAATAATTACTTTTTCAAACAACTTAAAAATTGACAGTTCGTTGAATAAGGGGTTAGTATTCTCTTACTTAAGAATTCAAAACCTAAGTCAAAAAAATATAATTGCAATGCGCGTTCGCCCACTTTTATCCCTTGACACTCGGGTTTTACGCTTAGCAAAAATTATTCTGGCTTGTACGTCAATCTCGCTAGTCGGCGTGATTTTCACTTATTTGCTCAGCCTGAAAACCGGACATTCATTTACCGATCTAACCCGCGACCCAGCACAGGTTTACAATACTAGCGTCGTTGTTGGCTTTTTAAGTCATCTTGGTATTTTTCTCTGGACGGCAAGTGCGGCTATCTGTTTTTTCGCATCTGGATTAATCGATCGTGGTTCCAATCATCGCTTTTTTCTGTGCTCGGGTTTAGTCAGTACATTATTAGGTTTAGATGATGAGTTTCTCTTACACGAGATCGTCTTTCCCAATTTTTTCGGAATTCCCGAAAATTACGTTTATCTGGGATATTTTTGCCTAATTTTTGCTTACTTCATCTATTTCCGCTACACAATCCTCAAAAATAACTATGTCTTGCTGTTTATTTCAAGTATTGCTTTGGGATTCTCCCTCGGATTAGATCTGATTATTCCTAGTGCAACTGCTGTAGAAGACTGTTTTAAATTTGCCGGAATTATTTTCTGGTTGGCGTATTTTGTCGATGCAGCAAGGGAGCGTTTGAAACTCAAGATGTATTAAACCGAAATGTCAAAGGGGCGATCGAATTCGATCGACGACCCTAGATTTCTTCACAAGACTGCGATCGAGCCATCAAAGTTCCGAGATGCTCGCAAAGTTCTCGATCGCGATTCTCCAGATTTCACCGGCCAGTCCCATCCGTTCGCCGCTATAGCTGTATTTAGGTTAGGGCACTGGTGTTCGTGAGCTGGGGGAGAAAGATGCTGGTGGGCTAATTTGGACTGTCCTAATTGGGATGAATATCGCGATAAGACCCCAAATTTTTTCGTCGGCAAATCAACCGATGACGGAGTCAGCCCGATCGATCCTATAATCATTTTGAACTTTTCGATCCTGCATGGGAGCCTAGCCACTTGACCTTCCTCTCTCTCCTCTACGGACTGTTCCTCCTGAGTATTATCTTTGTCTACTGGGGGGTTCGGCAGCGTCAGTTTCGTCTGTGGCTGTTGCTGGTCGCGAGCTTAATCTTCTACGGTTCCGTGCAGCTTCAGTCCGTGCCGTTACTCCTGGCCAGTGGCTGGGTCAATTTTAAATTGGGGGCGGCGATTGGCGACGGACAGGAGTTGGAAGCCTACAAACAAAATTGGCAGCTCTCGAACCAAGTTTGGGAAGCCCAACAGCGCAAGTGGCAGCGTCGGCGACTCTGGCTTCTGATTGCAGGTATCGTTTTTAACGTTATCGTACTGCTGAGCTTCAAATACGGCTCCCTGCTGTTTTCCCCGGAATCGGAAATGGCATCCCGGTGGGCGCAAAGTTGGCTCAATCCCTACTTTATCGCTCCTCTCGGGATCAGTTTTTTCAGCTTCGAGTGTTTGGCGTACCTCATTGATGTCTATCGAGGCGCACCCGTTACCCAGGATTTACTCCAATTCACCTCCTACAAATTCTTCTTTCCCAAACTGATTTCCGGGCCAATTACTCGCTACCATCAGTGGAGCGAACAGTTTCTCAAGCAAGAAACCCCCGATGTAGAACGAGTCAGCGAGGGTCTGTGGCTGATTGCCAGCGGGGCGATTAAAAAAGGATTGCTCGCCGATAACCTGGGTATCTACGTCGATTTGTGCTTCGAGAACTTACAACGAGCCGGAAGCGGCGATTTGTGGCTGGCGACGTTGGCTTACGGCTTCCAACTGTACTTGGATTTTAGCGGCTACGTAGATATTGCCCGAGGGAGTGCGATGCTCCTGGGTTGGACCCTCCCGCGCAACTTCAACTTTCCTTATATGACTGCTAGTATCGCCGATTTTTGGCGGCAATGGCACATGACACTGGGGGATTGGCTGCGCAACTATTTGTACTTTCCCCTGGGGGGTTCCCGTCAAGGTTTGCTCAATACTTGCATGAACCTGCTGCTGGTGATGTTGGTTGCGGGGATTTGGCACGGTAGCGCCGGCACTCGTCTCGACCCGTTAGGCTATTTGGTTTGGGGGGGATATCACGGGTTGGCTTTAGTTGCCCATCGCCTCACCGATGCTGTTTCTAATCGCGTCACCCTTTTCAAAGCTTGGTGGCAGAGCGTTCCGGGAAAACTTTTGGCTTGGGGAATGACGCAGGTCATGGTGTTCTCCTCCTGGATTTTCTTCCGACTGCCGAACCTCCAAGATTCCGGTTGGGTATTCCGGCACCTGTGGAATTCAACCGCCGATGCCCAGTTTGCTGAGAAAGTGTACGTGGAGAGTTTGGGGTTGGCGCGAGCGGATTTGGCACTGATACTGTTACTGTTATCGGGTTTAATGGCATTGGCCTACTTCTTGGAGAAAAGTTTGAAGCTCAAGCTCAATTGGCCGGTGGAATTGCTATTGGTTCCGGTTTGCTTCTACGTTGTCTGGCTGTTAGCGCCCGATAGTTTGCCCTATATTTATTTCGATTTTTAACTGCAATATTTTCAGTGCCAAACGCGAGCGTATTTTTCCCGATCGAGCGGAATCTCATCGGGATTGTAACTGCGGTAAAGATTGCGTTCGTAGATTGAGAGACCTCGACATTGGTAGGCTGCGAGAATGGCAATCTCGATCGACCAAGTGCAAAAATCATCCTTCGATCCCAAGGGCTATTGGTCGAATGCCGCTTCTGCAAAACTAATGGCTTCTAAAGCATCGATCGAATTCCCTTTCCAGGCAAATCGAGCAGCGCGTGCTGCCGAAGCTGCCGCACAACCCGTATCGCATTCTCGGCAGTCTCGAATCTTGCCATCGCAGTAGAGTTCCCAACCGGGTAACGCTCGTCTAGCGGCAAACATTGCCAACTAACCCAGTCGGCAATGGTTTTCCCATTGGGTGCCGTAGATTTCCAACGCACCCAGAAGTTGGCCGAGGGGAGTCTCCCGGAGTTCGGTTTCGCTCATCGAATCATCAACATCCCAATTGGAATTTTGCCCGAGTGTGGCGCCGGCGATTTGGATTTTGTCAGGAAGTGCGATCGTCACGATTCAAATGGTATCCTCATACTATTGCGGTTCTCAAATAGTCTGATGATAGTTGGCACCACTCAAGCAGCACAAATTTTGAAGCTCTCCAACGCTCGAGTGCGAATCTTGCTCGTGACCGGTCGAGTCAAAGGAGCTTACAAAACTGGCAACATGTGGCTGATGCCATTGTTCAACGGCAAACCCAAGATCGAACGTGGCACTCGCGGTCCGGCTCCGACTTGGGATTGCGAAGAGGAAAATTCCCCAAACCCGAAGCCTGAAGATCGGAACTGCGAAGACCCGAAGCCTGAAAACCAGACGCCCAAAGACCGGAAGTCCAAAAAGTCCAAAAAGTCAGCCAAAACGATTATTCACGTCAACTCCCAAACCCTTCAACGCAATTACAAGAACAACGAACGAGAGCCAATCATTACCGTCAAACGGGGTCGAAGCAATATTTACGGGCATGAGGTGGAAATCTCTGGAAAATGTCGGGTGGTGTATCGTCCCGACAAGCCGAATCAGGGGGGTGCGAGGGTTTGGATTGAAACCCACTCCGAGGTTCGGGTC
>NZ_JBRJXU010000114.1:0-67901 GCF_057467645.1 Zarconia sp. | reverse complement strand
GGTGTGGGGTATTATTTGATTCTCCCAGTCACCGCATCTCCATTAAAACTTAGCGACAAAGTCCGATAACCAATTGAGTAAATTCAGCTTGTGGAGAACGATTTGTCGGGCCTCGGCGATCGCATCTTTGGCTTCGTACCAGGCATCGGGAGTCGCCGTCACTTCTTGGATGTAAGCAATCCCCTTTTCATCCAAACTCGGCAAACGTAGAAAACTGCCAGGAGGTAACAGCTTATCCGCTGCCGGACCGCCGTAGTAAATCGGCAAACACCAGGATAACAGGGCATCCCACATTTTCTCGCTCACGTACCAATCGTTATCGGCGTAGTTTTCGATCGCTAAATTATAACGATAGGGATTCATAGCGTAGGATTTATTGGTCAGGGGGCCGAAAGAACCAGACCAATCGGGTAAATTTCGCCCGTACAAATCCACTTCTACCCCGCTTTCTTTGAGTTGTTTCATAAATGCCAATCGCTGGCGGTGGTTTTCGGTACGATTGACACCGGAACTAATCCAACTACAGGGTTTGTGTTTTATCGGTGGTGGCATTTCATCCAACTCGCGGAAGGAGTCGGAGGCATACCAAATGGCGGGCATATAGTCGGGATTCGGGGCAAAACGATCGGGACCGGATATGTAACCGCAATAGGGTTTGGCATTTTCGTATGCGGCTTTGTGGCGATCGACCACTTCCTCTAAAGGCGGTTCTCGCAGTAGGTAAATGATGCGTTCTGGGGGGAGGTTCGGCAGTTTTTTCCAGTTTTCTCGAATGCGATCGGTGGGGGATTGGCGCAACCCCAATCTCTCGCGCAATGTGGGTTTTCTCGGGGGTTTGGGAACGTTAAAATTGTACAGCAAGAGAAAATCGGGATGCTTCGATCTCCCTTGCATTTGAATATTTCCCCAGACGCCAAAAGGGTGAGGCGTTTGCTTCCACAACCAATCAGCCGGAAACGATCCGAGATTGTTGTAAGAACTGATTGCCCCCACGGTTTTTCGACTCATTGCCAGACTCCTCTACTGATTCGGGAAAATACCGTACCGACTCTTATTTCTACGTTAGCTCGATCGATCTATAGATTTGGCAATTTCGAGCAACCCAATCGCGATCGAATCTCTCGAATTCCTAGATGTGCAAGCATTAAAAATCACGAGGAGACAAACCACCGCTCGCCTCGCACTTTGAAAATCACGAATCAACTCAAAACTTTGCTCTCAAGCCATAGAGAAAACACCCTACTGCTATCCTAGCCACAGTCACTCTCATCCGGCAACCTATTGACATTCGCAAAGGCAATCGATCGCACGCATTTTTTTCTAAAAATAAACCGTACGATACAAAATTTTATATTAAAATAATAGATTTAATTCTAAATTTTTTGAGATTTTAATATATTTTTTTTTATCTCTTCAAACATCGATTTAACTTCTCCCTCACTCAAACCATTTCTCTTCGCAACACTCTCAATATTACTATCTAAAACTTGACCAACAATATGGCTTGCGAATCGTTTTGTATAGTTTTTCTGTCGATTCACGTAGTCGAGTTCTTCGGTAAAGTTTTTCTGACAGCAATCGCAGGTAAATTGCCGGCGATTGACTTGTAAGTAAACCGCATGGGTACTGAGAGGCAAATCTTTAATCAGATATCGATGATGGCGAACGAGCCGACTGCTTGGTATTTGACAGTGAGGACAAATCGCTTCAGGGTTTTGAGGTTCTAACTTAAAAACCAACCCAATATCGTCGATAATTTGGTAATCTTGCACCCAAATTCCAGGAATATTTAGGAAGCGAGAAAGAAGCTTGAGGTAAGATTTTGGTTTCATCTGACGTGCCTTGAAGCAAGGCTGGCGATGGAAATTTAAAACTATCTTGCACCCTTTTTTTATGCTTTATAAACTTCCCAAGAAGTGAGAAGCCTAACAGTCTTATGATTCGCGAAATGTAACGAGAAGTCTTCTGTGAAGACTTAGTTTTATCGATCGCAGTCTTAAGAGCTATCCATAATCCAACACTATAGATCGAAAGAGGAATTAAATCTTGCCGAAAACAGAACGGAGATTTCCGAATTCGGCAATCTCATGCAGGGGGAGAATTCAGGCAGCCTAAGATCGTCTCTAGAAATGAGCGAACATGCGTTATCTGGCGATCTTCAGTGTTGTGAGGACAGGGTTTTGGCCGATCGACAAGGATAACGCCCGCAGGATACTGGTGACGCTCAGATTCTCCGAATCTAGATGAATACAGCCTTTTTCGAATGGATGAGGTCCAGACAATCCCCCACGTATCCCCCTGATGAAGGGGGACTTGAGATTCACGATCTGCTCTGACTAACTTGAGAACCGCCATACTGCACTAGACATCTGGTAGAAATCAAAAATTCAGACGATTTCTAGACTGAAGTCATCCATTGCTTCTGGCTTTCCCCTTTAACCCCGAACCTTTCACCCTTTTCCTCTAGTGCAGTGCGGCAGAAATAACTGACCAGCTCTCAACCTGTGACAGCTATGTATAGTAGGCATGTTTAATGCGCGTATTTGTAATGACCCGTAGCGGCACTAGATCTCTAAGAACCCTCGAACTTTACAACCAGGGACGAGAGACTTCCTCCAGACGAGAAACTTCTTCGGAAGTGAGTTGCCAACCTAAAGCCCCGGCATTTTGTCGGGCCTGTTCGGCATTCTTTGCACCCGGAATGGGAATCACCCCGCCCTGACAAATCAACCAATTTAATGCGACTTGTGCGGGTGTCTTGCCATACCGATCTCCATATTCGCGCAAGCATGAAAGCACCGGTTCGATCTTCGTAAAACCGTCGGATTTGAAACGAGAATCCCACTGCCTCGGACCGGTTGGTTGAACTGTGCCCGTGCCGTACTTGCCCGTTAACAATCCTTGCGCCAGAGGGCTATACGCGAGTATCGTCACCCCTAACTCTCGTGCCGTCCCGATAATACCTTGAGTTTCCACCCCTCTCGAGAGTAAAGAGTAGCGCACCTGATTAACTGCCAGAGGAATGCCCCGGCGCGCGAGAAGGTCGTGGGCTTCGCGCATTTGGGAAGCCGAGTAGTTACTAACCCCGATCGCCTCAATTCTACCGCGCTCTACCTCATCTGCAAGAGCGTTCATCAGGGTTTCTTGAGACATGAGAAAGGTAAAGGGCCAGTGAACCTGGTACAGGGCAACTTTCTCCACCTCCAGCCGCTTCAAGCTATCGGAAACTGCATCAGTCACCGACGAACCGAACAAACGCCACGGCACAGGGCCGTATTTGGTCGCGATTTGGATAGGGCGATCGCTATTTTTGATAAACTGTCCCAGCAGCCGTTCCGACTCGCCGTTGCCGTAGACTTCCGCCGTATCGAAAAAAGTAATGCCTGCGGTCACAGCTGCCTCGAACGCGCCGCGCACCTCATCGGTTCCGTAGCCTTTGCCGTATTGCCAAAAGAGGGTATCGCCCCAAGACCACGCCCCAATTCCCAGGGAGGTCACCGTCGGTCCGTTTTTTCCCAATGCGATCGTCTGAGTTATTGCATCCACGATTTTTTCAATTCTTAACAAACACGCTATTTGTTATTGTGAGCGGATCGATTCCCATCGGGCAAGCCTCTTGCGGGGAGAGCAGTTAGAGAGTTAGGTTTTTAGAGTCTGACCTTCGTCGATCGCGTTAGTACCGATCGAGTGCGGTCCGCGAAAATCTTCCCCATTCAATACCCTCGACTCACCCCCTATCGTCTGAATTTGGCTTATGGCAACTCCCAATTTCTCAGATTCGGTTACCGAGTCTTCACCTGCGACATCTCTTCCTCGCGTCGGCTTGTTGACCATGTTCCGCTTGGGCATTTTTCAAATGGGACTCGGCATCATGTCCCTGCTGACGTTGGGGGTTCTCAACCGAGTGACCATCGACGAACTAAAAGTGCCAGCCCTCGTTGCGGCTGGGGCAATCTCGGTGTACCAGTTTATGGCGCCATCGCGGATTTGGTTCGGCCAGATGTCCGACTCCAAGCCCATTCTGGGACATCATCGCACGGGCTACGTCTGGATTGGGGCGGTTCTGTTTACAATCGTTTCGTTCTTCGCCTTGCAAGTGGTGTGGCAACTCGGCAACAGCCTCGAAACCGTGGGTTGGAGTTTCCCCACCTATGCTTGGATTGGCGTTTTGGGTTTGATGTTTGCTATCTATGGCTTAGCATTAGGGGCGAGTTCCACCCCCTTTGCGGCCCTGCTGCTGGATGTTTCCGATGAAGACAATCGATCGAAACTCGTAAGTATCGTCTGGTCGATGCTGATGGTCGGCATTATCGTCGGGGCAATTATTAGCAGCATCATGCTCAAAAAAGTGGGGATCGATGCCCCCATTGAAGAGGTGCGATCGTCGATCGATCGATTATTTGCGATCGTACCGGCGATCGTCCTGACGATGACCTTTCTGGCGACGTTTGGGGTCGAGAAAAAGTACTCCCGCTTCACCACTCGATCGACCTTAACAGACCGCGAAGACCAAATTACCCTCAGTCGGGCCCTGCGAGTCCTCACCGCCAGTCGTCAGACGGGTATCTTCTTCACGTTTTTGCTGGTGATGAGTATCAGCTTGTTCATGCAGGATGCCATCCTCGAACCCTACGGCGGTCAGGTCTTTGGGATGCCCATTTCCGAAACCACCCAACTCAACGCCTTTTTTGGGATGGGAACGTTGGTGGGGATTGCCTCGACGGGATTTCTGATCGTTCCTCGTTTGGGGAAAAAGCGGACGGCGAAGTACGGCTGTATCGGGGCGGCGATTTGTTTTTTTGTGCTCATTGGGGCCGGGTTTACCGGGGAAGTGGGAATGCTCAAAGGTGGCTTGCTGCTGTTTGGTAGCTGTTCGGGAGTCCTGACCGCTGGGGCGATCGGCTTGATGCTAGACTTAACCGCCGCAGAAACCGCCGGCACGTTTATCGGTGCGTGGGGATTGGCCCAGGCGATGGCGCGGGGACTCTCGACGGTGTTAGGCGGTGCGGTTCTGGATTTAGGTCGCGGCATTTTTGGCGAACCGGTGCTGGCTTACGGTCTGGTGTTTGCGACTCAAGCCGTGGGTATGATGGTGGCGATTGGGCTGCTGCGAAGAGTCAATATTAAGGAGTTTCAGGATAACGCGAAAGCAGCGATCGCGGCAGTGATGGAGGGGGAACTCGATTGAGTTGCAAGAGGACGAGTTTTCCAGATAACTGTTGAAGGAGACTTCTCCCCACTTCTCCTTGTTTGCTGCTGACGATTAAACATAAGCGCAATCGGAAAAAATTCAATCAATTTCTATGCCCAAGTCATGATTTTATTTCCCCTTTAACTCTTCCCCTTTCCCCTTTAAGCCTTCCCCCTTTTCCTCCAAATATCGATCGTGATTAAACAACTCCTGATTAACTTCATTGCATTTGTCACGATCTGTCTGTTTGGTCTAATAGGGTTGGGTGTGCTTTTGTCGAGTCTAGACTCGGCTGGTCAATCCGCTGAAGCTTCTAATTGGCCCTCTGTAACCGGTACGATTACAAAGACGGATATCTCGAGTCGCAGCATAAGGGGGGGGATATACAGTTATCAACTCGAAGTTGAATATCGTTACTCTGTGATGGATCGAACGTATTCGGGTTCGAGATTGGCTTTTGGATATAATTCGAGCGGTCGCAGGTCCGAACACCAAGATATTCTCGATCGACTCGAAAACGCAACGTCCGTCAAGGTCCGATACAATCCGCAAAATCCTGAAATCTCCACGCTTTCATTTGGAACTCATCAATGGATAAAGCGCAATTTTGCTAAGGGGTTTACCGTCTTAAGCCTTGTATTGATTTTCCCAACAACTCTATTATTCAATATTTTTCGAGTTAAGTCTGCTGTCGTCGGGCAGTGGGTTTATGGGTTTTTCGTTTTCGCGTTTATCGTTGGTTTGATCTCAATCGTGGGATTGGACATTCTACCCGATCGGACGATCGTCAAAAATCTGGAGGTGAGCCTAAACTCAGGAAATTTCCAACAATATATATATTGCATTTAGAGCCTTCGATCGAGACCGACGGGGCAAGTTTTTGGTTGATGACTTCTATGTCAATTCACTTTCTCTCAAAATCCTTGCTGCCCCAATTTTTTGAACGGAAACGATCGTCGCGCGAGTTCTGAATTCTATTCCCCACACACCACACCCGACTGACATGAACGATTTTTGGGATACGGTTTTAAATTTTGCCGCCACCACCACCGAACGAGTGGGAAAGCAACTCCTCGAAGATTTTGGATCGGCGACGGCGTCGGAAAAAGCCGACGGATCGTTGGTGACGAAATCCGATATGCGATCGGATGCCCAAATTCGCGCCGCCATTGCCGAAGCGTTTCCCGAACACGGCATCTTAGCTGAAGAAAGTTCTCGCACCTTCCCCGATACCGAATGGTGCTGGATCGTCGATCCCATTGACGGTACGACGAATTTCGCGCGGGGGGTTCCCGTCTGGGGAATTTCCATGGGGTTGCTGTATCGCGGCACTCCGGTTTTCGGCTATGTCCATTTTCCCCCCATCGGTCAATCGTTTCACGGCTTTTGGTATGGGGATTCCGGTTTGACGGGACCTACCGGTGCCTATCTGAACGGTCAACTCATTCAGGCTAGTTCTGACAATCCCTCCGGAAACCATTTTTTCAGCTTTTGTTCCCGCAGCATTCGGGCGATCGAACATCCATTTCCCTGCAAAATTCGCATGGTGGGGGTGGCAACCTACAATCTCCTGATGGTGGCGAATGGGGTGGCGTTGGGTGCGGTGGAAGCGACGCCGAAAATCTGGGATATTGCCGCTGTTTTGCCGATCGTGCGTGCTGCGGGTGGTGTTTGGGTCTTTCTCGACGAGCGGACTCAATTCCCCCTCACATCGGGTCTGGACTATACGAGTTTGTCGATGCCTTCTTTGGTGGTTGCTCGCCAAGAATTAGTGGAGGCATTTCAACCTCTAGTTTCGTCTCTGGGAGTTTAGGTGCGATCGATGCCGTCTGTGGAAACATTTTCCTGAATATCGAGTCTTTATACTCGATCGCAATTCGATCGAGCGAAAATCATCTCAGTCCCGATCGAGGGACGCGAAGAAAAATTATTATCCTTTCTCTGGAAAAACGATTTTTCGATCGCAATTTGAATTAAATTTTAATACTTACTTTATCTTTATAACAAACAGCAACCGAAGGATACCCCATCGAGTCTTTCTCGTTTAAACGGCTTTAAATCCAGAGCTAGTATAGGCTTTATCTATTTTGAGTCTGGAGCTGGATCGATCGAGTTCGATCGACCTATGGAATTTTCTACGGGATATTTCACAGACCGTATTGCTTTGATATCAAGGTTTTGAGTCTGGATCGGCATTGAAAATCGGTGTTTGCTCCCAACGACAACGAACCCTTAAAATTGAATCAGTATTTTTACCTAAACACGATTTAACCCTCGCGAATCCCGATCGACTCAATTTGTGGATTTTACGGAAAATGTGACCGCTATCATTACAAAAAGTGACAAATCGCACTGACAAAAAGCTTGATATAAGGGTGTCTCAGTCAAATCACGGATGACAGAGATGAAAAAAGAGCTATAGACTACTTAAAGAAACGATCGAAAAAATAATTTTTTTCCGTCACGGATCGAAAATAATGTTAATAACTCAATCCTCTTTAGCGATAAAGAGATTTACAAAAACGATGGCCGTCATCTCCTTGATGGCAATCGCCCTTCCCAGCCACAGTAGCGTTCGATTCTCTTGGGCAAATTATCAGATTTCGGAACGAACCACATCTCAATCATCTATAAGTTCTGTAACATTAGAGCCACCCAACGACGATATTCCCAAAGATACAGTTGGTGGTGTCGGTTCGTAAAAAATATCCCATTTTTTTCAAATTCGCGTATAATTGAACCCAATAATAAAATTAAAATTGGGCTAAAAAGAAAATTGGCTTGGATCCAGAGATACGTCTCGAACTCCAAACACCATCTTCAATCAAAATTTTTCAATTGCATAACTGGGTCGTTCAAAAATCCAATCAAAATTTGAGAACGCCACGGTGCTATGGCTACTAAAATTAATAGGGGTTATGGGTCTTGTTAGGTGAATGTATCCGGCAAGGTCGAGTCGCTCGAATCGCTCGACGATCGAGAATGTCGTGTACTGTGCCTTGAAAGGATGGCAACAGGATAGTACATCAATAAGATTGCGGTCTGAGTTCTTTAGAGTGCTCTAGTTTCGCGCGATCGCTCTTTGGGAGCGTTACCCGATGTTGGTGTGACGCTAAAATACACGCAGTCATGGGTTGTCGTTAATTTCGATAAATACCCGATCGGCCGCGAGTTCACCCTCGATCTCCTTTATTTATGTGGTGGTTCAATCGCTCGAACGAAAGCTGGCGATGGCAGCGAATGTTGCTAGTCGCCCCAACAATTGCCGGTATCGTGCTGGTTGCTAACTTTTTCGGATTATTTCAGTTTGTAGAATGGGCGGCGCTCGATCGCTTATTTCGCTGGCGTCCCACTGAATCCTCGGATTCGCGAATTCTCTTAGTGACAATCGACGAACCGGATATTCAAAACGTCGGACAGTGGCCGATACCGAACACGGTATTAGTCGAACTATTAGAAAAACTCAAAGCCCAACAGCCTCGGGTAATTGGTTTGGCGCTTTATCGAGATTTACCCACTGGAGAAGACGATCGCGCTCTCCAAAGGCTGTTTGCATCCATGCCCAACCTGATCGGTGTTGAAAAGGTCGGTGGGGATGCCGTCGCGCCCCATCCTACCCTCGAAGAAAACGATCGCGTCGGCATGGTGGATTTACTCTTGGATGCTGATGGTAAAGTACGTCGCAGCTTGCTCTCGGTCAAATCGGACCCCGATCGCACCAGTTTGAGTTTCGGACTGCGGGTGAGTTTGATGTATCTAGAAAATGAGGGCATCTCTCTAGATCCGCTCGACCCCGCCGAGCAGCGCTACCAACTCGGTCGAGCAGTTTTCGTACCCTTCCAGGAGAATGATGGCGGTTACGTTCGAGCAGACGATAGCGGTTATCAAATGCTCGTTAACTATCGGGGAACGCGGGAGAATTTTCTCAGTGTCTCGATGACCGACGTACTCGAAGGTCGAATTCCGGAAAATCTGATGCGCGATCGGGTCATTTTGGTGGGAACCACCGCTCGACGCTTCAGTCCATTTTTTGAGACCCCCTACAGTGGCGGTTTACTCCGAACGCCGAATTTCTCATCGGGTTTGGTGGTTCACGCCAACATCACCAGTCAAATTTTGAGTGCGGCTTTGGACGGTCGCTCTTTTGTAAAGGTTGGCTCCGAACCCCTCGAAGGTTTGTGGGTTTTGTTATGGTCTTTTGTTGGTAGCTGGGTGAGTTGGCTCTGGTTGCGGGACAATCCTATCCAAGGCAAAATCCCCATCCAATTGAGCATACTCGGCACAATTGTGACCGGAACCGGACTCCTTTTAATCTTTGGCAGCTATATGGCCTTTGTCGGGGGCTGGTGGTTGCCGGTTGTTACTCCTTTTTGTGCTCTGGTTGGTTCCACAATCGCGATGGCGGCCGATCGAGTGGTCAAATTGCACCAAGAAAAAACAGATCTCGAAAGACTGCTGCAAACCACGGCCGAAAACTCCGATAAAATGGCAGCCCACCTGCACCAAAAAGCTGAGGAAACCCTGCGCGAAAGTTACGCTCGGTTGACTCAATTTATGGAAGCAATGCCTGTTGGAATTGCCGTCCTCGATCGAGAAGGAAAAATTTACTATACCAATCTTCGGGCGCAGCAACTCTTCGGTCAAGGGGAGCGCCGACCGTCGAACTCTAAAAATCGAGGGGAATTCTATCAAATTTATCAAGCCGGCACCGACCGACTGTATCCCTACGAAAAACTAACGGCGACCCAAGCACTTGAAGGGAAAATCACCCGCGCCGACGATATGGAAATTCATCGCGGCAATAAAGTTATTCCCATTGAAAGTTGGGGCACTCCTATCTACGATCGCCAAGGGAATATTAAATATGCAATTATTGCCTTTCAAGACATTACGGAACGGCAAAAAGCATGGGCCGAGCGAGTGTTGTTCTCACAAGAACTCGAAGCCAAAAATATTGCCTTGCAAGAAATGGATCGGCTCAAAGATGAGTTTCTCAAACGCACGACCCACGAACTTCGAACACCTCTCAATGGCATTATGGGTTCGATTTCGTTGATTGTGGATGGGTATTGCGACGATCGCGAAGAAGAAATGGAAATGCTCCAGCAAGCCCATCGCTCTTCCTTGCAATTATTTGAGTTAATCAGCGAACTCCTAGATTTGAGCCAGCTCAAATCCGGTGACGTTGCTCTCAATCTCAAATCAATCGATTTAAACTCTTGTTTGGCGAAAGCGGTGTATTTACATATCCCGAACTTACAAGATAAATCTCTGAAGCTGATCAAAAATTATTCAAAAGAAATTCTGAAAGTTAAAGCCGATTCCAAAAAACTCAAACAAGTTTTCATTAATATTATTGGTAATGCCATCAAATTTACCGATCGCGGTAGCATTACGATTTCGACGGCTCTCAAAGTTTTGAAGATCGGCAATATACCCCAGACTTCCTTTGCGGTTGTCACGGTTCGAGATACGGGTATCGGCATCGATCCGAAGCTACAATCGCAAATGTTTGAAGCCTTTATGATGGAATATGGTTCCGTCACTCGTCCCTATGGTGGGAACGGACTTGGCTTGACGATCGCTCAAAACTTCATGAAGATGATGGGGGGGTTCGTCACCCTCAAAAGTCCTGGAAAAAACCAAGGTACGATCGTCGAAATTACGATTCCCATAGCCAAAGAAACCCCGATGGAGATGCCATCCACGGTTGAATCATCAGAACGAGTCGTTCCCACCTATCACTCAGAGCATGTTTGATCCGTTCGTCATCTGAAATTGAAATTTACACTGACTGTAGCGGGCGGGAACCTGTCATCTCTTGCGATCGGATTCAGCTTATAGCAGTTTTCACAAAGGTAGACCCCCGGTTATAACCCCTACTGCTGCTAACATTTTTCCGAGCAACTCTGTATGGGGTCAATGTTTGTGCAAACCGCTATAAGTTTGCGGGTGGCGGTGAGTAAGAGTTTGACAGTAACGATTCACCGAGCTTCATATCGTATCAAGCCCTAAAATCATCGTCTCATTCTCAATCGTTATATAAAAGCGATCGTGACTGTTGATGCTGGGGATCTCGTCCTATGATGAGGCTAAGTACGAGCGCGACGATCGACGCTCCGCCAACCTTGACGGTTTACATTGGGTGAGAAAACTTACGATCGAAACCTAATATTTGAACCCGATACCGTATCCGATCCAATAAAGCGTTTCCTCGATCGTCAGCTAACCTGTCAACCTAGCAAAATTCCTATAGATATGGCAGTCAAAAAACAGTTCGGTAGCTTCCAAGATTTACTCGCCGATTCGGATGTACCCGTACTGGTCGATTTTTACGAACCTTGGTGCGGACCATGTCAAATGATGGCACCGATTTTAGAGCAGGTGAACGAGCAGCTCAAACCAAAGTTACGTATTGTCAAAATTAATACCGGCAACTATCCCAGCCTAGGAACGAAATATCACATTGCGGCATTACCGACCTTAGTGTTATTTAAAAACGGTCAACCGATCGATCGAATTGAAGGGGTGATGGCTGCCGAACGACTGATTCCTCGCCTGGAAAGTTTTTTGTAATCAACAGTCTAGCTCTAGTTCGCGCATCCCTTGGAATCGGCAACGTGACATCGATCGACGGAGCTTAGAAGAAGTGTGACAAGATCTCGATTTCACGATCGCCGCAGACATTTCACTCCCTTGAGATTTTACTCCACTTAAGTCGTCCCTTCAGGATGCATCGTTGACCCATAGGGACTCAGCGCTGTTTTCACCTAGTGTCGCTACGGGTCATTAAGAATGCGCGTAGGAAAAATGCTGACTGTACATCGCTTTGCGCGATTGAGAACGAGCTTGTTGTTTCTGCCGCACTGCAGTGGGGGAGCCGAGCATCGATGAACGTCATGTATAGCGCTACGCGAAGCGGGAACAGGGAACGGGGAACGGGGAACAGTAGACTCTCAGAGAGTTTCAGGATTTATAAATGTCCTAACTAATTTGCGTAGTGCGATACAACTTAACGATCCAAAACCTGACAATGCGGGGTAACTGGAGTTGGGAGAAGGGGAAAGGGGGAATTTTTGGACTCGCTCACCACATGGCGAGCGCTCAAAGTTGCACATCACATGATTAGATATCTCCGAATACTGACGCTTGGGTGTCCCTCTCGATCGGATGCCATGAGACAATGTTAAAAGATTGTTAAACATTGAAGGCAGAGACATGGCTCAAATTGAATTTACGAGAGGAATTAAAGAAGAAATCGTACCCGACATTCGGATGACCCGTGCTAAATCTGGCAACAACGGTAAGGCCATCTTTTTTTTTGAAAATCCTAACGCCCTTTCTCCCGAGTACGGTCAAGAGATTACTGGGATGTATCTGGTGGATGAGGAAGGAGAACTCGTCACCCGAGATGTTAAGGGTAAGTTTATCAATGGCAAAGCCACCCACTTAGAAGTGGTTTACGTGTGGAAGACTCCAGAAGATTTCGATCGCTTTATGCGTTTTATGGAACGATATGGAGAAGAAAACGGTCTGGGATTCAATAAGGCCCAAGAGTAAATTCTCCGGTTGTGGTTTTTTGGGTTCTGGGTGCGTTGGGGTGTCGAAATCGACATTGAAGATTGAAATGGCAGCGCATCCTTTGCGATCGTTAAAGGTGGGACAATCGTTGCCCAAAGCACCCTACATGTAGTCAGTCCGACTCTCCATAAAGAAAACCCCCTGGAAAGACGACTAGAGTATAGGAGCGTCCAGGGGGCGTATTAGTGCATGGGTGCTATATTTTTCGCTTATCTCCATTGTCCGCTACTGGTCTAAGAGGTTAGGCAAAGGAATTGCAAAGATACAAAATCATTAATTTAAAGATCCGCCACATCTCGAAGAATCTCCGACTTGGGCTCGTTGGTATATCTATTGCGCTCTCCACGACGATCGCACCAACTCGAACTCAGGTTTTGGCCCAAACAAGTTGTCCGGCGCAAGTCGACCCCCTCATCGAGCAGATGTTACCGGACTTACCCAGTTATGCCAATCGCGCCATCTCCCGCTCTCGTCAAAGGGAAAATCCCGATCCGCCCAGTTCGATTATCGTTGCCGGACAACCAGAATTTACCCCCCTACCCCTGGGAACGGCACGCTCGACCGTCGGGACGGAACATTCCGAAGAAAGGGAAGAAAACGTCCGGCAGGTATTTTTTAGCACCTTAGAGCGTGTCTACACCCCCACAGATGCGATCGAATTGCAGGGATACCACTGGTTGTTTATCACCCCAACTCAGAACGGGTGGCAGTTGGTGGTGATGTATTCCGTATTCGATTCCTACCTGGCTTCAAATGCGCCAACACCGCCGGAAAACACCACAGATGGGGCACTCGCCCAGGGGGTGCGCAACTGGTTGCGTGACTGTCAGGCCCGGAATATGGAGCCGCAAAGTCGTGTCTAGAACCCGATCGATTCTCTTGCTGCTGCTGATTCTGCTTGGTGGTGGGGTGGTGGCTTTCGGGTGGCGGCGCGGTTCCACCCTGACGCCAAAATTACCTTCTCTACCCCAAGACCCCTTTATTCGCGCCTATTTCAACCACAACCGGGCCGCTGAGTATACCGAACCCTATCGAGGGCAAACCCGTGCTGGAGATGATTTAGAAGGCTCGATCGTCCGGGCGATCGAAAACGCAACGACGCGGGTGGACGTGGCGGTGCAAGAGCTGCGGTTGCCCAAAATTGCACGGGCATTGGTCGATCGCCACCAAGCAGGAGTAGAGGTGCGGGTCATTCTCGAAAATACCTACAACCGACCCTGGAGCGATTATACCGAGACCGAACTCAATACACTCGAAGCGCGCGATCGCCAGCGACTTCAGGAAGGACGGCGGTTTATCGATATTAATGGTGATGGCTCTCTCAGTTCTGAGGAAATTCGCCAGCGGGATGCTTTAGTTATTTTGCGAGATGGAGGAGTTCCTCTACTGGACGATACTGCAGACGGGTCGAAAGGTAGCGGTTTGATGCACCATAAATTCGTCATCGCCGACGATCGCCTCCTCATCGTCACCTCGGCGAATTTTACCCCCTCCGGCATTCATGGCGATCTGGGAAAACCCGCCAGCCGGGGTAATGCGAATAACCTGCTCGAACTCGATAGTACCGAGTTGGCGCGGGTATTTACCGAAGAATTTAACATCATGTGGGGAGATGGTCCCCAAGGGAAACCGGACAGTCGGTTCGGTTTGCAAAAACCTGCTCGCGGTACGACGAACGTTACCCTGGGAGAAACCTCCGTCTCGGTGCAGTTTTCCCCCACTTCCCGCACCCGTCCTTGGAACGAGAGCGTTAACGGAACGATCTCCCAAATTCTCAGCGGTACGGCGCGATCGGTAGATTTGGCGCTGTTCGTTTTTTCCGAACAACGGGTGGCGGATGCACTGTACGAACGTCACCGAGATGGGGTAGCGGTGCGAGCGCTCATCGATCCGAGTTTTGCCTTTCGCGAATACAGCGAAGGGTTGGATATGTTGGGGGTGGCACTGCCTAATGCCAAATGCGAGTACGAAGCGGACAATCGTCCTTGGAAACATGCGATCGACTCTGTTGGTGTTCCCCTACTTCCCCCCGGTGATAAATTGCATCACAAATTTGCTCTCATCGACGATCGCATTACCATCGCCGGTTCCCATAATTGGTCCGCTGCAGCCAATCTTCAAAATGACGAAACCTTACTGATCGTCCGCAGTCCAATTGTCGCCGCTCACTTTCGGCGAGAGTTCGATCGCCTCTACACCGACGCAACCCTCGGTCTTCCCGATAGTCTGGAAAACGCGGTACGCAAACGAACGCAGGAATGTCCGCCACCGCTTCCACCCACCCAAACTCGGGCCAAAGTGAATTTGAATACAGCCACCCAGCAGGAGTTGGAAGCCCTTCCCGGTGTTGGACCCACTTTGGCGCAAAATATTATCGCCGCGCGATCGCAAAAACCCTTCACGTCCCTTGAAGATCTCGATGGAGTGTCGGGCATCGGACCGGCGAAGTTAGAACAGTTAAGGGATTTAGTCACCTGGTAAATTCATGGGTGGTCGGTTTTGGGATATGGGACACACCCAATCCTCTCTACGACCGTCAGAATCGAAAAACCCCTTCACCTCAAAAGAGGGAAGGGGAGGCTTGATTGGGTATAGCAACCTTGGGTGTACTGATTCTTACAATAAGAGGAGAGTATGAAAAACTTGTGAAAATCAGTCGAGCTTCAACATTTCTTCGTACAAAAAAAGTAACTCAAAAGACAATGGCACCGTGAGGATGTTTGTGTTTCTAAGATGACACGCATTGGTGCATACCATCAGTATACTGGCACTCCTTACTGTCCATGATTAGTATGGTGGTTGTCATATCGCTGTATTCATCTAGATGAGGACAGTCTGATATCCCACGAGTATCTTTCTGAGCCAGCTCAATACTGCTGCCGTGACTCCCCCAACTCACCAATACCGTCCATAGCGATCCTGAATAGAGCGATCGACCCTCTCCATGACAAAATCTTCCCCCATCGTTACCCTCATTGCGTTCTTACTTCTGTCGTTCGTGGGATGGGGGTTGTGTACGATCTTCAGTCCAACTCAGCATATCGCTTCTGAATCCTTTTCGATTTCCCTGGATGCCGATCGAGCATTAGTCGCTCAATTGTATACTCCTCGAAATCAACCCACCCCTCACCCGGTGGTGATTTTGGGTCACGGATGGAACAATTGCAAAGCGATGGTGACTCCTTTAGCGATGGAACTAGCGCGACACGGGATTGCCACGTTAACCTTCGATTTTGGTGGCTTTGGCGAATCCTACCCCCTCCCGACTGCCGAAAAATCAATCGATCGCCTCGAAACCAGTACCTTAGAAGATGCTCGATCGGTGTTGAGCTGGATTCGCGATCGCCCCGAACGTTTCGATGTCACCCGCATTGCCATCGGCGGTCATTCTATGGGGGGAACGACGGCGTTACAACTGGGGCAAATCGACCCGCAATTAAAGGCCACGGTGGTGTTGAGTATGACGGGAACGGTAACGCCTACTACGCCTAAGAATTTGTGGGTGGGGGTTGGGGTTTACGAGCAAATGCATTCCCCCGCAGACGCGCGGAACATGATGGCACAAGCAACTGATAGTCGAGATTTGACCTGTCTCGATGACGGTATCTGCGGCAATTTTGCTACGGGAACGGCGCGCCGGTTGGCGATCTCTGCAACGACCGACCATGTTTTTGCCCCCTACGATGCCCGATTGATGAGGGCGGTGTTGCGTTGGCTCGATCGAGCGTTAGAAGTGAAAATGGGGGATGTGTCGCTGGTACTGCCGGGATGGATACTAGGTTGGGGATTGGTCTTTGGCGGAGGTCTGGGGGTCGGCATTTGGGGGGTTTGGCAACTCGATCGCATTTGGGCAGGTCTTGGCAGGCAAAGACTCTGGCGATATGGCAATCCCGTGTTTTGGTCGATGGTGGCGATCGCAGTGTGGGGATACTTCCACCCCCTTTGGGTTGATACGGCTACGAATCTCCTCGTCTTCAATTGCATACTGTTACTGACGAGCAATTACGCCCTTGGCAATCGGAAAAAATTTCCCAAAGCCTTGCGCGTCGTGGGGTTGTACGTCTGTTTATTCGAGGTGGCTATCCTGCTACCGGCGATCGTTTTTGGTTTGGAAGAGCTTTGGCAGCAGCCGGCGTATTTATTGGAACTCCCGCAGTTTATCAGTCAATGGCTGTTGTGGAGTAGCTATTTCGCTTCTCAATTCATCAAGGCGGCATTATTCCAGGCGACGACTTTAGAACTGCGCCTGACGGGGTGGTTCGTGGTGTTGGTGTTATGGGAGTATTTCCGACCGGGGGGGATATTGAGGGCGATCGAGCGAGTTGCGGTTTTTGGAGTGGGGTGGTTGCGCCGTCCCCTGAAACTTACCACGGGTCAGGTGTCTTCTCGGCAGGCGATCGGGTTATCGATTTTGACCGCGATTCTGGTAGTTTTAGTTCACCAGCGAGCTGCTGACGGCATTCTGGAATTGTTGACAAGTGATGGCAGTTTGGTGTTGCGGCAGGTGAGTCTGTTGCTGTTATTGCCCCTGGTGACAATTTTGGGGTGCGTGCGATCGTCTTGGTTCCGCCGTTGGGAATCGGCTGCGATCGCCCTCAATTCTCGAAGTATTGATGCCAATTGTCGCTCAACTTAGAATCCTCGATCGCATCTCGATGGTCTCGGTATAGTTGCCGCAACACGCCTTCAATCTGTGCCTCGCTCATTGCGGCGAGGAGGATATCAAGTACATCCACCAAACTTGCCGCACTTTCGGCTAGGGTGGGACTCAGGGCCCAAACATCTTGTACCCAGTCACTGGCTTTGTCTCCAGTGAAGATAAGGTCTTCGAGTAAGGATTTGGCTTGCTCTTTGGAAAGGGTCATATATATGCAATCGTGTTCAGACACTAGTTACTATGGGCTGAGGGAGCAGGCAATCGCTGTGGAAGAGAGGTACTCGTGTGAGATTGAAGTGTCTGCGCCCTCACTGAATACAGCCATATTACAAGAGGTAAAGCATTAGATTTGAAGTCATTCAAAAAAGGTCAGACTTGGTGCATCTGACCTTTCTTACTAACGAAAGAGCGCGATTAAATATCCAAATCCGTCAAATTCAGCTTCGGTCCGTAGGTTTCGATAAACTCCCGACGCGGGGCCACCCGATCGCCCATTAACACGGTAAAAATGCGATCGGCTTCGGCCGCATCCTCGATTTCTACCCGCTTCATCATTCGGGTTTCTGGGTTCATCGTCGTATCCCACAATTGAGCGGGCATCATTTCACCTAAGCCCTTAAATCGCTGAATCGTGTAGTTGGCATTTGCTGGGAACTGGGCAATTTGGGCTTGCAAATCCCGATCGCTGTAACAGTAGTAATGGTTTCGCCCGCGTTCGAGTTTGTACAACGGCGGACAGGCAATATAAATGTAGCCCTGGTCAACCAATTCCCGCTGATAGCGATAGAAGAACGTCAGCAACAGGGTACGGATGTGCGCCCCGTCTACGTCCGCGTCGGTGTTGTGGGCGCAGAGTCCCCCAGTGCCGCAGACGAAGTTTTCGTCATCCTCCACGGAGAAATCGTAGACGTACTCGCCCACGGGTTCGATTTCCCGAACGCTGACCACTTTCAACCCCATTAAATCTTGCCCGATGGGGAGGTATTCCTGGGGTTGCCGTCGGGGACGGGCTAAATGTGCTTCGATATTCCCCGCGTTGTGATGTCGCCGCCAAATGCTGCGGAAATGTTCTAATTGGTCTTTGCCCGCAATCCGGACGGTGTAGTGGGGTCGCCGTCCTTTGGTACGGGCGCGGGAAGTGGGGGAAGGCTGATGGTGTCCCGTCCCGGCCACCACACCCAGTTGTCCCAGCAGATACAGGAGTCCGTCTTTGAGGGTTTTTGAGGCGGTAGTGATAATCAAACTATCGCGATCGATGGTTCCATCCCCCAAGAAGTAACCTTCGAGGAATGCCAGTTGCAGTTTCTCGGGTAGGCTAAACACCAAATCGGGGATTTTCTTCTCGTGCGATCGCTTGTTGAGTTCCCACGCCCGCATCAGTCGTGCTGCCGGAACGCTGCTAAAGCAGAGTTCGGAATACTTGCCTCGGGCTTCGTCGGAGTGGCAGCGGGGTGTCTCGCCAAAGAGTTTTTGGATGGTTTTGGTGAGGGGTTCGATAAACGGTTCCCCGCGCCGCCCCATATAGAGTTTGATATGGTGGTTGCTCTGTACCCCTTGGGCGACGTACCATCCCACGAACCACATCAAGTCTTTGGTAATGGGCAAGTAGCGATCGAAGGCTTTATCGGGATGCGATCGGGGAACGAGTTTCACGTTTTCTCCCAGTTTTGCTAATTCCCGATTGGTGAGTTCGTCGATGGGTTTGATGCAGCTCACTTCCCGCCAACTGGCATTTTTATTCTTGTCGTTTTTCGACAGGTACTTGCTAATCCGGGCGGGCAACTGGCGATAGGTAATGCTTTTCTCCCAGCCAATTTCCTCCAAGTAGGTGAGGAAGTGGGAGAGAATCGGGCGCTTGAGTCCCCGTTCCCAATTCCCGATCGTGCCGCCGTGTTTGACGTTGCACGATACCGCCACTTGATTGAGCGTCACTCCCGCCTCTTGCCGTTGGGCGATGAGTTGCTGCCACATTTCCGGGTTCAATTCGATCCGAGGTTCGCTCCACTGACTCGGTTGCGACACCCGCGCTAAAACCCGCTCTTTGGCAATTCGGCGCACGTCCTCCCCTTGAACGTACAGGGCGTGAGTTTCGTCGAACTGGCAGAAGGTTTGCAATAAGTCGATCCGCTTGGGACTTTTGGCGGG
Source organism: Zarconia sp. (assembly GCF_057467645.1). Taxonomy (NCBI): domain Bacteria; kingdom Bacillati; phylum Cyanobacteriota; class Cyanophyceae; order Oscillatoriales; genus Zarconia; species Zarconia sp. Next base: position 48,327 of record NZ_JBRJXU010000114.1, on the reverse strand, counting down.
ACGGGGAAGGTGGTGACTGGCAACGAGAATATCGTTGGGTTGGACTTCGTTGCCTTTTTTGAGCTTCACCCCATCGTTTTCATAGACGAAGACACTGTGAGAGGAGGTGACTTTAATCGTGCGATTGTACCGAGTGACAATTTCGTACATCGGTTCCTCGTGGGGGTGACGAATCACCGCTTTCAAGGGGCGGAACCGGGTGGCTTTGGTATCGGGATCGAAGGAAATCACTTGGTAGCGATCGGGATCGCGCCGTCCTTCCACGCAGTCGTCGATAAAATCGCCGATGTTGACGAATTCCGTCTGCCCCGAATCCTTCTGTACCAGCGTCGGTTCGTCCCCTGCCACGCTCATAATCACGATTCGGTGATAGCGCAGTTGATCGGCATCGAAGTCTTCCCCTTTAATCCCTAATCCCAGGGCAGTAATTAGGGATTGGATTTCGTTATTTTTGTAGATTTTGCTGTCGTCGGTTTTCTCGATGTTGAGGATTTTTCCGCGCAGGGGGAGGATGGCTTGGAAGCGGCGATCGCGTCCTTGTTTGGCGCTGTTGTGGACGAAGATACCGCAACTGAGGGCGAAGTTGTGGGTGTTGGGGACTTCGATATCGAATACGTCTTCCCGATAGTCAAGATGTTCGACGGATACGACTCGGTGATTGTAGTTGCGAACAGCCTGCCGCGCTCGCAAGTCGTCACCGCCAAAGTAGCGATCGCAGAAGGTTTCGTACTTCAGGATCGACCGATCTTTCAGGCGGCGGCGATAGTCTTCGTACATGCCGAAATCAAAGTAGCCCAGTTGGCGCAGAACTTCCCGCAGGGTTTCGATGGTTTTGCGATAGTAGGTGCGATCGAGCGCTTCGCGACGCTTTGCCCGAAACTCCCGCGTCCACTGCTCCTTGGTTTTCTCTCGCCGCCATTCGAGCAACTCTTCATTTTGCCATTGGGCTTTGGCTATCTCAGAATGCGCTTCTCGTGCCTCGGGGTTATTCTCAAAATACGTCCGCACGCGATCGGCTTGGGCTTGACGATTCGAGTCGTCGCTCCAATATTCTGACTGAGCTTTGTTTAACTGCTCCCGATTTTGCTGACGGTATTCTTCGTTGCTCTCGTAAAACTCCCGCCACTTCTGCCCCATATAGGCTTTGTAATTCTCATCCTCCCACTGAACCTTTGCCTGTACCGAGAGCATTTCGCGGGTGCGGGGGTCTTGCATCCGCTCGCTCATCATTGCCCGAAATTCGGCACTTTGATGGATTTGGCGGCTTTTTTCAATAACGTCGGGACGATGGAGGGTTTTTTCTAAGTTCTTGCGGTGTAATGCCAGATGCTCGTCGGCGGGCAATCGCTGAATGTTCGTGGGGTCGTTGTTGCGCTTGTTAAAATCCACGTGATGGCGGTGTTTGCCATCGGCCGCGCGATAGACCCCCCGCGCCAGGTTGTAGAAGTCGGCGAGCAAATGGGTGTAAATCCAGCGATCGGTTCCGGGACTCCACGCCATCTCGTACCCGTCGAGTCCCTGCCCCTTCTCGTTTTTCACAGACACCTTGCGATAGAGAGGCATTAGGGAATCCTCAGGAGTCAGCAACTCAGCCGCTTTGTACGTCCCATCTCGCATCATGAAGGGGTGATCGGGGGTACAAATAATAGTTTCCCCGTTATCGAGGGTGACTTTCACCAATTCGGCATTGGCTTTAGTCATGCGAGCGTTAATAATCCGCTCGATCGCCACTTTCCCGTCTGGGCGCATGGTGTAGCAGAAATGTTCTTCCCCTCGAGACTGCTCTTCAACGATCTGTTCGATAGGTATTTCACGACCATCAGCCAAAGAAACATAAGTATTTCTTATAAAACAGCCGCCCGCTGAATCCCCTTCCACGAGAAATATCTCCGATTCTGAGGGGTCTTTAGAGCTGCAATCCGCCAGTTTTCCGGGCAATGTAGAGGATTCGAGGACGGATTTGCGCCGCACCAACTCCCGCGCTCGTCGGGCAGCTTCTGCGGCGTTAAAAGCCTGAATTGCTTTTTCTAAAATGGCATCGCCGACGTTGGGATTAAAGTCGAGATATTCTGTGAGAACTTCCCCCACGAGGGAATCGACAATTCCCCGCACTTCCGTATTGCCGAGTTTGGTTTTGGTTTGTCCTTCAAATTCGGGATCGGGGACTTTAACGGAAATCACCCCCGTCAACCCTTCCCGAATATTTTCACCGCCGAGGTTGGAGTCGTTCTCTTTGAGTTTGTTGCGCTTGCGAGCGATCGAATTCATGGTGCGCGTCAGCACCGTTTTCAACCCTTCGAGGTGAGTTCCCCCATCCACGGTACGGATGTTGTTGGCAAAACCGAGCAAGTTATCGCTAAAAGCATCGATACACCATTGCAGGGCGGCTTCGACTTGAACGTTATTGCGTTCGCCGGAAATATAGATAATCTCTTCGTGGAGGGGGTCTTTCTCCCGGTTCATGTATTCGACGTATTCCCGAATGCCGCCTTCGTAATAGTAGGTTTCGACTTTAGGTTCGTCGGTTCCGAGCAATGCCAAACGGCGATCGCTCAAAGTAATTTTTACCCCGGCATTCAAATAGGCCAGTTCTCGAATCCGACGGGCAATGGTTGCATACTCGAATTCAATCCCGGTCGTAAATACCTCAATATCGGGCATAAACTGCACCGAAGTCCCGGTGCGACCTTTCTCTTTAGAGGGCTTCACTTTTAGGTCGGCAGCAGGTTTTCCCCGTTCGTAGCGCTGGGTATGTACCTTTTTCTCCCGCCAAACATTCACTTCCACCCATTCGGATAGGGCGTTCACGACGGATACGCCAACTCCGTGCAATCCCCCGGAAACCTTATAGCCGCCACCGCCAAACTTTCCCCCAGCGTGGAGGACGGTCATCACCGTTTCTAGGGCAGATTTCCCGGTTTTGGAGTGAACATCGGTGGGGATGCCGCGACCGTTATCGGTAACGGCAACAGAGCCATCGGCGTTTAAATCCACTTCGATGTGAGTGCAATAACCCGCGAGCGCTTCGTCGATCGAGTTATCGACGACTTCGTAGACGAGATGGTGGAGTCCTCGCGGTCCCGTGGAACCAATATACATCCCCGGACGTTTGCGGACGGCTTCTAAACCCTCTAGAACTTGAATCTGATCGGCACCGTAACTGCTGGTCATAACAACTTTCTCCATCTGTGGGGCTAGACACGCCGCGGAAGTCTAGCGATGACAAAAATATCCCAAATTTTAACACAAAAAGGTTAGTGGCGATTCTAGGGGGTGTTCAATGAAAATTTAGAAGGGGGTTGCACCCTCTTATTTTTTAAGTTTTAAGAATAAATCTTACGAACCCAGATCGAGCGGGTTCTCGATAACTTCAGGTCGAGCGCTCAAATACTCTAACAGTGAGGGTTCGACGAGTGCGGTGACGATTTCTTCAACGTCTTGATTGCTGAGTTTCGATTTCATGGGTCCGTTGTACTCTGGATCGGGAACCAGCACCGCCACAATTCCCATCCAACCCGATCGCACCTGTTGCCATTTTTGCTCGATGTTGCTGCCAGGTAGAGGATGCAAAACTTCAACGGCACGCACGATACCTCGTTTTAAGCCCTCGACGTGAGTTCCTCCATCAATCGTGCGGACTTGATTGGCAAAGCTGGTCAGGTGAAGCGCATCGTATAGATTTCGACCGGGATGAAAGCTTTTTTGGAATGCTTGCCCGAAAATTGCCGTACAGGGGAAAAAGTGCAGGATCTGTCTATATTCTACCTCGGATGGGATACGCCAGCGCAGGGCAACTTCCACTTGGATGCGATCGCGCTGGGTTTTAAGGTGAAAGATATCCGATGGCAGTGTGGGACTGGCATTGACCTGGGTTAAATAATCGGCGATGCCGTTGGGGTAATAGAAGGTGTCGATGTGTGGCGTTCTGCCGATGCGTTCTAAGCGGCGATCGCGCAGAACTAGTCGTAACCCCGGATTGAGATACGCCAGTTCGTGCAAGCGTATTGCCAATAACGTCGAATCGAACCGGGTCGTTGTTAGCATTTGCGGGTCGGGTTGAAATGCGATCGCCCTTCCCCGACGGTTTTCTGGGTTGGGTGTTTCTTGAAGGGATGTTACCGTTTCTCCGCGTTCGTAGCGTTGGAAAAATTGTCGATCGTTTTGCCAAATCGTTGCTTCCAGCCATTCCGATAAGGCATTGACGATGGTAACGCCACCCCCACGCAAACTTCCCTCAATTTTATAGAAATGTCGATATGGGTTGGGACTTTTGGGGGCCCAAAGCTGGGTCATTATCGATTCTAGAAATGACTTTCCAGTTTTGAGGCGAATATCGGTGGGAATGCCGCGACCATTATCGGTGACAACAACGGAACCATCAGCATTCAAATCCACTTCAATCTGAGTACACTCTCCTGCGATCGCCTCTTCAACGGCATTATCCAGTACGATATCGAGCAGACAATGCAATCCCCGCAAATCCGTATTGCCGATATACATCCCCGGTCGCCTGCGAACTGCCTCTAAACCGGTCAAAATCTCGATTTCATCACTACCATATTTGCTCGTCATCGCAACGTTCTCCATTTTGTGGCTAGAAGCACCGCGTATTTCCAGCGATGAAAAAAATCTCCTGAATGCTAACACAAAAAGGTTGGTGGCGATTTTATAGGGCTTTGGGTAAAAGTTTAGAGTGGGGTTACACCCTCTTTAAGTTCACGTTTCCTATGGAGAAGCAACGAAGACAAGTCAAGCAGGTTTTCGACAAGTTTGAGGCAAGTGTGACAGAACAATCCATCACATGCACCCCCTGGCAGAGTTGACGGGCAATTTTCACCGGCTCGATCGCGATTGCCATCGCCAGAACAAACAGGAACTGAGCACCAGGGTAAAGAGGATTGCCGCACTCCAGCCGCCAAAAACGCCGACTCCGAATTGCGGCAAAAAAACAACGAGTCCTTCGCCGCGATCGAAGGTCAAGATATGAGTTAGAGGTACGAAGCCGAACCAACTCAAAAGAACCGCAAGCAAACTGGGCATCCGAACGTCGCCAGTTCCCTGAAGGCAAAAAGCACTGCCAATATTCAAGGCGTTAAAAGCGTTGTAGGCAACCGCGAGCCACAATAACGTCTGACTTAGGGCAATGGTCGATTCAACTTCACCGTCGGCAGTGGTGACAAATAGCGGCACCAGCCAGTGCCCGTTGAGGGCGAGCACAGTATTCACTGAGATGGCGTAGGCAACGCACAAGGCGATCGCCACATTACCCAATCGCTTTGCCCAGACTCGATCGCCCGCGCCAATGGACTGACCCACCAGCGTCGTTCCGGCTTGGGCAATGCCTAACGCGGGCATGTATGCCGTCGAAGTCAGCGTCATCACAACCTGAGTAGCCGCCCCAGCTACGACACCGAGTTTGACCTGCATCATTTGAAATAATGCGATTCCAGTTAGATCGGCCGTCATCAAAAAGCCCAGGGGTATGCCCAAAGCAAATAAATAGCGAATCGTCGCCCACTCGGGTTTCCAGACTCGATGAGATTGGAAGCGCTGGCGAATTTTGCGCTGGAGAAAGGCATACAGGAAAATTGCCATACCCGCGATGAGAGATATCGTTGTTGCCCAAGCGGCCCCAGTCATCCCCATGCCCAACCGAAACATCAGCCCCTCATTGAGAATGGCATTGAGCGCGGCAATGGCGATCGATACCCCGAGGGTAATCGTCGGTTGACCGATGCCGTTGAAGAAAGCCGTCAATGCTAAATTGGCAATGGCGATCGCCAATCCCAACACGCGAGGAGTCCAATAGGCTTTTGCCAACTGTTCGATGGCGGGAGAAAGCCCAAACAGCTCGAGCCACCCGGAACCGGCAAATGCCAGCCACACAAATAGCGGTGCGAGTAATAGCGCACTCCAACATCCCGCCCCAACAGCCCGCGCGGCCCGATCGGGTTTACCTTCTCCATAAGCGCGAGCCACTAAGGTTTGCACGTACATTCCCACCCCGCCAAAGAGGATAAACACCACCAGAATCAGGAAGTAGAGTGCCCCCATGGCGGCGATCGCATCGGTAGACAGTCGTCCGATAAACCAAGAATCTGTCAGGTTCAAAATGGCTTGAACCCCGCTACTGAGAAATAGCGGAAACGCCAGGAGCAAGATGGCGCGATAGTCCACGCGACGTTTGCCCTGCAAATCGATTTTCACTGCAGGGACTAAGGATTCACGAGAATAAGCCATAGCCCGATTTTTAGGATTTTTAGATTTGAGTTCTCTGTCGCCAGAGCCAGTCAGTGTCCCGAACGCGGACCTAAAATAATTTCGTCGTGTTTTAGGCTTGGGTATCGAGCATTTTCTCGATCGAAACCGACACAGTGGCAGCTCTTCGTGTCACCTTGGCGAAAATATTCGATCGAGTATCGCCGTATTCAGAATGGTGAGGACAATTGTGCGAATGCATGGGCGTTCTCAACAATCTGATGAGTGGAAATATCCATCGCGAAAGTGAATACCGCGATCGCAAGTGACAAAGGGTCAAATTTGACCCAAAGCCCACAGCTGAAGGCTTACTGCTCAAGTATGCAAAAAATCCAAGGTTGAGATCTTGCACGTTTCTGCGATTTTTTGCACGTTCTCACTCTCACCGCTCGCGAATAAATGCTTTAGGCGTGACCCCAACCCAACGCTTAAAGTGGCGATTGAGATGGCTTTGATGGGCAAATCCCACCTCCAGAGCAATATCGGCGATCGCCAACTGACCTTCAACCAACAGTTGTTTCGCTTTTTCGACGCGCTGCCGAATCACATACTGATGGGGCGTAAATCCGGTTGACTGCTTGAAAGAACGGGTAAAGTAGTTGGGACTGAGTTGGGCGATCGCTGCCAGTTCGGTCAGGGTCAGATCGCGATCGAGATAAACATCCACGTACTCGATAACGCGACGCAACCGAGCGCGGGGCAATCCTCCATCTCGAGTCTGCCGCGGGGGTTGTTCCGAAGTATAGTGGCGCAGCAGATGGGCAAACAGCGCGCTGCACAGAGAGTCGGCATATAACCGTCCCCCCAAATTTCCCGACTCGAGTTCGCCTTTGAGAGATAAGCCAATGCCGTAGACCAACGGGTCGGCTGCGCTAAAGTGAGGGATGAGTTCGCTGGTTTGGCGCTCGCCAGCAGATTGCACCGTATTTAGGAAGGCGATCGGATCGAGGCTGAGGAGTAAATAGCGATTTTCGGTATCCCAATTGGCTCGGTGCGGCACGTTCGCCGGAACGACTAAAACACTACCGACTTGAAAGTAATTTTTTTGAAACCGCGTTCCCAACCATTGCTCGACCCGAGTCGGTATTTCCAGATGAATCAGAACCAGATGTCGCGCGCAAGCGACTTCGGGAATTTCGTGGGGTGGATGCTGGTAATAGCTCAGATGTACGCCGTTCCACTGTCCCGGATGGCTCGACAGGAGTGGAGCACAAGGCAAAACCCGCACGACTTCTCGGTCTTGGGTAAAGTCTATTGCTAGAGCGCTCGGTGCAGTTTGTTTGCGAGTTTTCGGCAATAATGGCTTCCCCTCACCCATTATCCGATCGCCTCAACCCCGGCCATCTCCAAAATTTCGGGAATCAAATCCTCTCGCCGCACTGCCATCATATGTACCCCCTGACAGAGTTGACGGGCAATTTTGACTTGTTCGGCAGCGATCGCCATTCCTTCTCGCAGGGGTTCTTCTGCTCGTTCCAACCGATCGATGGTTTCGTCAGGAATATGGACGCCGGGGACGTACTTATTAATAAACCGAGCGTTTTTCGCCGATTTGAGCAGAAAAATCCCCGCCAACACCGGCTTCCCCATCTTGTCCGCCACTTCCGTCATAAACTTATCGAGGCGATCGAAATCGGAAATCAGCTGACTTTGGAAAAACTGTGCCCCCGCGTCCACCTTACGCTCGAACCGACGTTGCAAAGATGAAAAGCTTTTCAGTTGCGGATCGACAGCCGCCCCGACAAATAAGTCTAGGGGTTCGTCCGGGAGGGGTTTATCGTTGGCATCGAAGCCGCGATTGAGCTTGTCGATGACCCCTAGCAATCGCACCGATTCGAGATCGAAAACCCCTCTGGCATCGGGATGATCTCCCGCTTTGACTGGGTCTCCCGTGAGGGCGAGAATGTTACGAATTCCCAAGGCATGGGCACCCATCAAATCGGCCTGCAAGCCGATGCGGTTGCGATCGCGACAGGCCACCTGACAAATCGGTTCGATGCCCTGTTGTTGGAGAAGCACCGAAGCCGCCAGCGACGACATCCGCAACACGGCGCGCGAACCATCGGTAATATTCACCCCGTGGACGCGACCTTTGAGGCATTGTGCCATTTTCAGCATATGGGCGGGATTTCCCCCTTTGGGCGGGGCAACCTCTGCGGTCACTAAAAATTCTTGGGCGCTGACAGCGTCGCGCAAGCGAGATAGGGTTTGGCTCATTGCTTCCGTACTAAATTCGATCGTGTTTGATTGGTCGCTACCCTATCATCAGATAGCCGATCGACGACGATCGGTTTTAGCTATTCTAGACGATGGAAGACCCGTACAGTTTGCTGTGGATGGCTCAAAAGCCGATTTCCAACTCGCTCGAAAATGAGTCTTTGCTCCCATAACACACCAGATATAGTAACTTTTTATTTCATAAAGTAAATATTATTTGACTTATATCTCTTTTTGTATTCAAGCGCGTCCCTTCCCCATCCCTCAAATGTCCGCAATAACTCGAGTCAAAATCGAGCCAGCCAAAAGAGATCGGATCTGAGAGAGAGCAAGATCGAGCAAAATGTATCGAAAAGTTAAGCTCTGTTTCATTGCATCACAACTTCGAGGGAGAAGATGAAACCGGTGGCCCCCGCCATGATACGATCGCTGCGGTATAACAATTCAAAGCAATTTTTAGGAGAAGACCTTTGGGAATACGGGTTGCTGTCATTGGAGGGGGTCCTGCCGGTTCCTCCGCTGCTGAAGTCCTAGCCAAAGCCGGCATTGAAACCTACTTATTCGAGCGCAAGCTGGACAATGCCAAACCTTGCGGTGGGGCCATTCCTCTGTGCATGGTCAGCGAGTTTGACTTACCCCCAGAAATTATCGATCGGCGCGTGAGAAATATGACGATGATCTCGCCGTCAAATGTCGAGGTCGATATCAATATCGAAAAGCCGGATGAGTATATCGGGATGTGCCGTCGGGAAATCTTAGATGGTTTCCTGCGCGATCGAGCCCACAAACTCGGCGCGAACTTAATTAACGGGACGGTACACAAACTCGAAATCCCCAGTAACGATACCGACCCCTACACCATTCACTACGCCGACCACTCCGAAGGCGGTTCCAAAGGGATTCAAAGAACCCTAAAAGTGGATGCGGTTATCGGTGCCGACGGGGCCAACTCTCGCGTGGCTAAAGCCATCGATGCTGGGGACTACAACTACGCGATCGCCTTCCAAGAGCGCATTCGCCTTCCCGAAGACAAAATGGCCTACTACGAAAATCGGGCGGAAATGTACGTCGGCAACGATGTTTCTACCGATTTCTACGCCTGGGTTTTCCCGAAATACGACCACGTTGCCGTGGGAACGGGAACCATGCGCGTTCACCAAGCAGATATCAAGAAGTTGCAAGCGGGAATTCGCGCCCGCGCCGCTCGCCGCCTCGAAGGTGGGAAAATTATTAAAGTGGAAGCCCACCCCATCCCCGAACATCCCCGTCCCCGTCGCGTTCGCGGTCGAGTTGCCCTCGTGGGAGATGCTGCCGGAACCGTCACCAAGTCTTCGGGAGAAGGAATCTACTTCGCTGCAAAATCTGCCCGGATGTGTGCCGAAACTCTCGTGGAAACCACCAACGGCGGTCAGCGCATTCCCACGGAAGGAGATCTGAAGCTGTATCTGAAGCGGTGGGATAAAGAGTATGGCATGACCTATTTGGTACTCGATATCCTGCAACGGGTCTTCTATCGTTCCGATGCCTCTCGGGAAGCCTTCGTGGAAATGTGCTCTGACTTAGACGTGCAGCGCATGACCTTCGACAGCTACCTGTACAAAACCGTGGTGCCGATGAATCCTTTAGTGCAGATGAAAATCACAGCTAAAACGATCGCCAGTTTGCTGCGCGGTCCGGCCTTGGCCCCGGCAGAGTATCGTCCGGTAAAAATTCGGAGCTAAACCTTCGGATCTCGTCTGTTATTGAAATTGACGAATAGCGGTTTTCGCAAACATCGATCGTCCCCAGGCAAACGAATTACCATCGTATTGTTGTCGAGTTGGGAGATCGGAGTGAGTGAAAACCGCTACTTTTTTGCTAGGTTCTGTTGACATTTCAGACTGGAAGTCTTGACCCGCAGTGATTTACGAAGCATTTTGCTCGTACAGATGAAACTCAGTCATCACATGGGGTAAACGCCAAATGTCAACACAGCCTAGGGATGTACGGGTTTAGAGTGTACCCATCGTCGGGGTCAACGGCCGCATTCCCCCTATCGGTGTATCTTTGATGACGCGGGTACTTTATTTCTTTGCAAGTCCCCTAGTACTTTTGTGTGGAACTTTTGGAGTCGATCCAGAGCCGATCTCAAGCCGCCTCTCCCAAGAAGAATTGAGGACGCATGACAAACACCATCGCGATCGCACTTGCCACCAACAATCCAATGCCAAAGATGGGCGTGGTTCCCGAAAGAATTAATGAAGGGCAAGCAGCAGCAACCAGACTCAGCAAGGCCACAACTCCGGTCAGTTTGCCAACCCGATCGAACTTCGATCGAATCATCAATCTCAACCCCAACACGCACAACATCACTTCGCTGAGTAAGGTGGCATAGGCAGCCCCCACGCCACCCATCTTGGGAATCAAAATAGCATTGAGAACCACATTAAATAGGGCCGTAACAAACAACAGCGGCGGTAAAGATTTTTCTTTGCCCGTGGCTTGTAAGAATCGATAGGCTAAATTCCCAAACATACTAATTCCCAAACTGGGCAGCAGAATGGCTAGAGAGTCGATCGAGGGAGTAAATTCATTGCCGTAGATAATCTGCACCAGCAGTTTCTGCAAAAAACCGGCTCCGAGTACGACCGGCAGAACTAGAGTTAAAAAGAGGCGATTGGCTTTATAAACTTGCTCTGGAAGTCGTTCGGGTGCATTGGCATTACACTTGGCAAATCGGGTGAATATTACTTGAAAAACTACCCGAGGGAGGGCAAAGAAAATCTCCATAATCCGATAGGATGCGCTGTAGAAACCTGCTTCTCCTGTGAGTGCCATCCCTTTGAGCATCACAATATCAACTTGATAGTAAAGAATCCATAAAATTCCCGAAACCGCAAACGGATAGGCTAAAATTAGGGACTGACGAATTTGCTGAAAATCAATCTTAGATTTGAGATTAACTTTTCCATTTAGATAGTAAAGCAGTCCAAAAATATCGAACGCTCTCGCAATTGCAATCGTCGCCACAACCAGAATCAAGTTTTGCGTGAGTAAGAGAACGAGCGAGGCAATGATATACACCACAGAGCGTTCCGTGGCTACGGCAACGCTTTCCGAACGAAACCAGCCCAACCCTTTAAAAACTCCTCGCAGCGTCATTTTAGCTGCGCGACAAATTTCTGAAAAAACGACGAGATAGCAAACGAACAATCCAACACCTTCGTAATTTAGAGTTTTGGCAAGGGGAAATAATAGAATGAGGACTGGGATAGAATTCAACACCTCAATCGTTAAAAACTTTAGCGTCGATTTGGGACCTTCTTCGGGATTAGCAGCAACTTCTCGTTGCAACAAAATTGGCATTCCGAATTGAATTAAGAGAGCCAGAATAGAGCCGAGGGCTGCGGCAGCAGCAAAGGTTTCATACTTCTCGGGACCGAGAATTCGCCCCATCAGACTATAGAAAAAAAACGTGATTCCGAGAGTCGCTTCACTCAGAAATGCATAAAAATAAGACCAATCCAAACGCGAGAGAATTTTTTTCATCTCAATTTTTTCGATTAAAAATTGGGCGATCGGCTCCTTTCTCTATCGCTGGGGTTTGTATTTCTCACAAGACCCAAAAGAGACATTCGCACCTCAACAAAACGTCACGATCTTGAGTTCGAGAATCCAGAGGACGTGAGGAAAAAATTCTCGGAGTTCAATTCGAGCATTTTTTCCCAGAAATCGATCGAGTTGGATTTTAGAATCATGGGATAGATGCGGGCACGACTTGATGTCGATTTCCGTGACAGCACCTTGGGCTAGGTCTACTCAGGTCTCACCTCGATCGCGGTTCACCGTATTATAGCGGTTCTCATTGATGGAACATTCGGAATTTGAAAGTGCAGAATTGGGAATGAGGAAGGGGATTGGAAGTACGAGTATATTCTTCCGAACCGAGGCCGAACCGATCGCTCTAAGAGGTCATTTATAAAGTAAACCTTAAGCTCCGATCGGGTGGGCAATGACAGTGATTGTGTGAGTCTATCCCCTAATTCGAGCGTAAATCTGCGGTCATACACCGCGCTTTGGGGCTTAACATTCACTTGATAAATGGTCTCTAAATTCCCTCAAATGGAGAGATGTAACTGAGAACCATTTTCCGTTTTTTGCACCTCGATGCGAGCTTGGAAGGCTTCTTTGAGGTGGGGGATGTGGGTGACGGCGAGGATGCAGGCAAAATCGGCGGCGATCGCGTTAATCGCCGCCACCAAACGCTCGCAGCCCCGGTCGTCCTGAGTGCCAAATCCCTCATCCACGATTAGCATTTGCAATGCTGTACCCGATCGCCCCGCTAAGAGTTTTGCCAGTGCCAGCCGAATGGCAAAATTAATTCGAAACGCTTCCCCCCCAGAATAGGTTTCGTAGGGACGAGTCCCCCGCGCGTCGGCAATCAGAATATCTAAGGTATCGATGAGTTTGGCCTTTTTCTTCGATCCCTTCCGCGCCCGTTGAGTGACAAACTGGACGTGGAGTTGATTGGCACTCAGGCGCGATAAAATCCGGTTGGTTTCCGCCTCGAGTTCCGGCAAGACGTTCTCAATGGTTAAGGCCTGAATACCGTTCTTACCAAATGCTTGGGATAGTTCTCGATAGACTCGGCTTTGGCGGCGAATGGCTTTGAGCTGTTGCTGGCGTTCCTCGTATTCCCCTTGCAGGGCTTCGAGTTGCTGCTGCTGCTGCTGCAACCGTCCGTATGCGGCGATCGCCCCATCGAGTTCTCGACGACGCTGCTGAATCTGTCCCTCCAGAGTTTGAATATCACCGGTGCGATCGGGGGTTTCTTCTAACTGTTCTCGCACCGCAGTCATTTGCGATCGAGCTGTTTGCGCCTCGCGATCGTATTCCTGCAAACTTTCCATCAATCCCGCAATCCGCTGCTGGACGCGGGGAGACTCCTGCTTTGCCCCGCGCAATTCTTCCACCCGTCTCACCCACACCTGCGCCTCCCGCAGCGCCCCCCGCACCCGACCGTGTTCTTCGAGGTTATAGTCCAAATTGGCGATGTAGCGCTCCAAATCCGCCCGTTGCCGCGCTAAATCCGATTCCGTTTGCAAAACATCGAGTTGCCGTTCCAAATCGGTGCTGCGGGCGGCGAGTTCCGGACGGCGTTCGTCGATGTCGGCTTGTTGCTTTCGGGCGGCGCGCAGTTCCGCATCCTTAATTTGCGCCCACCGCAACCGATCGACCGCCCCCCGTGCCAGGGCGTGATTTTTTTCATCGTAGTTGAGTTGCTCGACACTGCGATCGAGTTGGGTGAGTTCTTCGCGCACCTCCCGGGCGTAATCCCCCACCGCCAATGCCCGCTCGATTTCCGTTCGTTGGGCGGCCAATTCCTCCAACGTCCCCCGATCGCGATCGCTCGCATCTAACTGTGCCTGAAGCTGTCCCCGCCGTTCCCGCAGAGCATCGTATCCCGCAAGTTCCTGACTCAGTTGACTGTACTCTTGACGCAACACCTGAATTTCTGACTCGGAAGCGTCCAGTTGCTCCTTCACCACCCACAACTGCCCCATAATTTCCCGATGCTGTTCTTGATGCTTTTGCGCCACTAAATCCCAATGATGCTCGTCGAGGGGGCGATCGCACAGAGGACAGAGGGCATCGGGCACTTGCAGCATTTTGATTTTGCGATCGAACTCCTCGATTTGCACTTCATAATCCCGTTGGTGGGCTTTGAGGCGATCGAGAAAACTGCGGCGTTCCAATCCCTTTTCCCGCACGCGCTGCTGGTAAACCTGCTTTTTCTCCAGTTCGCCAATTTGGGCGCTCAGTTCGTCGAGGGCGGCTTGCAACTCCAGCGTTTGCGCGTCCGGGTTTCCCAGGGCGGTTTGTTGGGTTTGGATTTGTTCGAGGCGGGCGTTGAGGCGGGCGGTGGCGCGATCGAGTTCGGTTTGGAGTTGCAATCGGCGCTGCACGAGGGGCGCCACTTCCGTTTGCAGGCGATCGAAGTTCGTCAGGTGTTCTCGAGCAACTTGCAACTCCTCCAATCCCGCTGCGACTTGGGCTTCCTGCGCCAGAATCTTGGCTAAATTTTCGGTCTGGCGATCGAGGGCTTCGAGTTCTGCGACGGCAGCTTGTTGCTGTTGCCGGTAATCGCTCGCGTGCTGCGTCAGTTGTTCCCGAACTCCTTCGAGGCGAGTGCGGGCATCTTGGAGGGCGTTGAATTTCTCAGAAAAGACTTCCTCTTCCCCCTGCAACTGTTGGAATGTCGCGTAACCGAGATCGATTTGGGTTTCTCGTTCCAGGAGTCGATCGAGTTCCTCGGCGTGCTGTTGGGCGTTGGCGAGTTCGAGTTGCTGGCGGTGGGATTCTCGTTGTCGGCGATCTGCTTGCTGTCGGTGCCAGTCGAGTTGTTGCTGCCATCCCTGCCGTTGAGTTTGCTGGGTTTGCAGTTGTGCCAGGGTGCTGCGATCGCCTTCTTGTGCCTGTTGAAGTTCGGCAAGGCAGGTTTGGGTGCGGGCGAGTTCCTCGGCAATTTCTCCTTCTTGTTGCAACTGTTCCGTCAGCGTGGCGAGGTTCTGTTCGAGCAGTTTTTCCTGTCCGGTGGTTTGACTGGCAATTTCTTTGGCTTTTTTGGAGAGTTCGTCGTAGCGATCGAGTTTGAGCAAATCCGCTAAAATCTGCTTGCGTTCCGACGGCGAGCGCAGCATGAACTCGTCGGCCCGCCCCTGGCGCAGATAGGCGGAGTTAATAAAGGTATCGTAATCGAGTTTGATATGTTCGAGGAGTTTTTGTTGGGTGGCCCGCAATCCCTTCGCCGTCAGGGAGCGAAATCCCGTGGGGGTTTCCACTTGAAACTCTAGGGAACTCGACTGTCCCCGACGGCGAGAGCGAATCACCCGGCAAATTTGCCCTTGGCTTTGGAAGGTGAAATCCACGCGCACTTCTTTTTCGCCAATGTGGATCGCGTCATCTTCGGAAGCAGCGCGGCTTTTACCCCAAATCGACCAGGCCATCGCTTCGAGGAGAGAGGATTTGCCCGCACCGTTCGCCCCGCAGATACAGGCCGTATGGAGTCCTTGAAAATCTAGGGTGGCTTCTCGATAGCTAAAAAAGTTTTTGAGTTGGAGTTGGTGGGGAATCATATTGCGGCGATCGCATCGATGAAGACCGAGAAGAGAGGAGTCTGGGGCAAAAAAGTTTGAGTGGGCGAGCAAATCGTCGGCGTTTTATTTTAATTGATGAGTGCGACTCTGAAACAATGGGTTTTGAAGAAATGCGATCGTCGATTTGGTTATTTTTACGGGAAGGAGTAACGGCGATCTCTGACTGAAAGTCTAGTGGAGATCGCTACTTCCACAACTGAGTGAATCGGCAATACTTTTCTTTTCGATCGCCTTTGGATATTTTGAGCAGACTTTTTCCGAATCCACCCTTTTACTTTATATTATTTTAATATTTTGAGGCTTCAAAGTCTATAAAAAAGAGGGACTCGATTGATAAGTCCCTCACGTCAGGATAAAGCTCAAATGTTGAAAGATTAGAGGACGATCGTTTCTACCCTTCCAATTGGGCGATCGCCACTATCTACAATATCAAATTGTCGATCGAGTTCGGTAATTGCGAAGATATACTGAACCGATTCTCTGAGGTTGCACAAACTCAAACGTCGTCCAATTTTACGAGCGTATTTGTTGGCTTCGACGAGGGTCACCAAACCCACATTCCCCACGGAATCAACCTTTGATAAATCGATCGCCCAATGGTCGTGCTGAGTTTGTGCAAGTCTGAATAGCTTGAGCCGAAGCGCAGCTGCTGCTTTTAAATCTAGATTGTGTTGAGGCTGAAGGATAACCGTCATATTTAAAGAGTCTCCTATTCCACTGTTTCCAAACGCAAGCGTTCGAGTCCTAATTTCCGATCTTGAAAGTGTTGAGTCAGATCGGTTTTCAAGTCTTTGAATTTTTAAGTATTATCGTCTGAATATGACCGGTCAAAAAAACGTCGATTTTCCCGCATTCAATGAGTGGATTTATAGAATAGGCTCTAGTGCGGAATTTAGCTTAAAAGCGCGTATGATTTACAGTCACATTGAGTTGAGATCGCTGGGGATTTACGAACGAGATGCAGTCCCAATGGCGGGTCGGTTGAATTTGGCATCTGAGACAACTTGGAAAAAACGAACGGATACGAGGTTGCGATCTGACACTTGCAAGCTAAGTATTTTTACGCAAAATTTAGGGAGATGCGATCGAAGTAAACGCCGTATTTTTACGGAGGCTTTCAAGCAAGCGATCGGTGCCGATCCAATCCCTGGTTGCAACATTCCAATCCGCTGCGTGCCGCACCTTGTTATCCAACAATGACCGTTCCTTCTGACAGGAGTTGTTCTAACTGTTTTAAAGCTGCCATTTCTGATTCGTCAAACTCCTGCGACCAGAGCAATTCATCAATTTCTTGCTCTAAATCGGGCGTGATTTTTCGGGTTTTGACGATTTCTTGAACGATCTGGGTAAATTTCATGGGATACCTACCTGCACAACAAAACTCTATCGTATATGTCCAATATGATGTATCTTTCCCCCTAGGGCTGTGATGCATCTGGCTACATCATAGTGATAATACTGACAAAGAACAGCGATCGAAGAAGCAACACCTAGTGATATCCGTCACCAGAGATCGGCAAGTATTGTTAAAAAAGTCAGCAGGTCGTGCAGTCAAAGAGGTGATGCGATTTTGACTGAGGCACCTTCTACTAGGTTAACAGGAACAAACATGAAGAATCGGTAAAGAATCGCTAAATCTTACAGCGAAATGTTGCATGTTTCGATACTTTTTTCGCGAAACCTTCGTCATCAATTGGAGGATGGGAGATCGGATCGGTGAGGAGAAAACCGATTGACTCACAGTCAATTGTCCATTAAATGTTTGGTAGAAATCAAAAATAAAATCTATTTCTATGCCGAATTCATGAATTTACTGTCTTTTTTCCCCTTAAACCTTAACCTTTAACCCGTTTTCTCCAGATGTCTATTAACTCCTCCCATCTGGAGGGAATATAGCGGTTCTCAAATCAGTGAGGCTCGATCGTGAATCTCAAGTCCCCCTTCATAAGGGGAGGCAGCGTCGCCAGAGGGGTTTCCCCAAGTAGAATGACTGCCGTGGATGCGCGGGGGATCTTCGGGACCTCATCCATTCGAGAAACGCTATAGTTATTCAGATCGCCCTAAATCTTCTGCAATCGGGCGATATTCACGGTGAACTGAAGATGCTTCGCAATCTGGATGCGGTTGCCAAGAGGAATAGGAGGAGTTACCCGATGCAGTCACCAGCTCAATTTGACCGCGATCGTTCCGTATCCATCCCGTGGCTTCTACTAAGGGCACGGGGGGTCGAGATGAGACCTCGGATTCGGCTTCTGTTGGATTGGGGACAAGGTGGATTGGGATTTCTCCCAAGCGGGTATCTCGCCAGACCGTGGGCGGGTGTAAGGGTTGAGATGGGTCTGGGGGGAGTCCGCCATTGCCAGTGATGGCGAAGCGACTTCTATTGGCAATTTCGCAGCGATTTTGAATTTGGGTATTGGGGTTGAGGGGGTCGCCATCTAAGGAGACCAGTCCCGATGCGGGATCGACAATGGGATTGTTGACACTCACCGTGCCATCGACACCGAATTGGGAACTGGCGGTAATGTTGCTATCGGGGGACACGAAGAGTCCTTGGGTGCTAATTTGAATATTGCCTCCACTTCCTTCAAGGGCATTGGCATTAATGCGACTGTTTTCAACGAGAACAAGGGTGTTGCTCTCCAGAGAAAGGTTGCCTCCATCACCGGTATCACCTGCTTCCGCAGCAATGGAACTGCCTTGACGCAGTAGCAGAGAATCTTGCACCCGAAGTTGAAGATTTCCCCCTGCCCCCGATGCTGTGGAAGCACTCAAGCCTCCGAGGCGATCGAGGGTGATGCGATCGGCATCGATCCGTAGGTTGCCAGCATTCCCCGTTCCATTGTTGCCCACCGCAATCTGTGCGCGATCGGTCACTTGTAACGCTTGAGTGGAAATGTCGATCGCCCCGGCATCTCCACTGGGGATGGGAGCGAGATCGAGCAATCGTTGAAACAGCGGTGATGGGAATTGGGCCTCAGATTGCACGCTGCTGAAAATGGGTTCCCCTTCCACAAGCACGAACCCACGGACATCGACCCGGTCGGTGGCAGCAATCGAAAGATTTCCAGCATTTCCTGACGTAGTGGTTGAAACGCTCAGAGAACCACCATCTCGAATCCGTAACTCGGAAGTCTTAACGCTCAACCGACCGGCATTACCCGTATTGAGACTGCGCGATTGTATGGCACTTCTGGCATTACCTTGACTCGATGCTGGATTCACTCCCACAATTTCAACCAACTCCGAGGCATTGACGGTCAGAGAACCCGCATTGCCGACACTGAGAGTGGTTGCGGAGATTTGTCCCCCATCTCGAACGCGCAAACGTTGAGTGGCGATCGTTGTATTGCCTGCATCACCACTCAACAGAAAAGCCAGGGATTGAATACGATTTACTCGATTCGTCTGTTGCAGGCTCGAACCGAACATCTGCACGGACTCGGATGCGGAAATCACAACATTTCCTCCGATTCCCTCTCCATAATTGGCACTCGCAACGATCGCTCCATTTTCGAGGATTAAGTCACGACTGGTCGAGATAACATCAGCTCCTTTTCCAGTGCCGATGTTTTGAGAGCGATATCCACTCGCCAAAGGTGAAGTTTCATCGTTTGTAGCGATCGAGCCATCAAGCAATCGAATCGACTCGCTGGCGGTTACGGTCATACTGCCAGCTCGCTCGCCAGTATTCTGAATTAATAAACTCGAACCATCGCGCATGTCGATATTGCGTCCCCGAACCTGAATCGAGCCTCCCTCACCACTCGCATCTACGAGAGCTTGAGAACTCAGGTGAATGTCATCAAACCCGGTGACACCCTCGTAATCGAGTATCATGCCACCATCACTCAATTGGATTCCGACAATCCCTGCATTTGCACTGCCGAGCTCCACGCGCCCGGATTCAGCCACGAGCATTCCCCCATCTAATGTGACAGGTCCCCCAAGCAATCCCAAGGTTTGTCCGGGGAGCACCCGCAAACTCATACTCGTATCTGGACGCTCGAGGGGCACAAATCCACTATTTCTCACTTGTAAATTGTGTCCGGTTCCCCGAACGGCAATTTCCCCCGGAGTGCTGCCCATCTGTAACCCCACCGGAACGTTCACCGTCAATAATGGCGGTGCGTTCGGTTCTGTGGCACTGTAAAAACTTCCATCTTCAAACAACAGGCTTTCGGCCGTACTTCCAAGGAAGGAACCTCCAATCTCCAATCGGGCATTGGGTCCGAATTGGATGCCGTTGGGATTAATCAGAAACAGGTTCGCACCTGCGTTATTGCGAATCAATCCGTCGATATCGGAAAGATTCCCTCCAGTCACGCGGGTGATGATGTTCTCGATACTGGTGGGGTTGTTGAAAAAAGCCTCACCACCCGTGGGGATGGAAAAATCTTGGAAACTGTGGAAGAGATTGCTGCCTGCTTCTGTTCCCCCCTCGATGGTGAAGACGTTGCCATCGGGTAGTACGATCGAATGATTCGGTAAGGTCGTATCTGAAATAATTTGCGCTCGAGCAGGTAGACTCGCGAGTCCCAAAAGGAGAACCGTACCCACAGACCAAGAGGGCAAAAAGCGAGAAGAGGCTTTGCACATGAATGTTTTTGGGTGGAATTAAGTTCAGGCAGTTCAGAGCTTGAAGGGTGATGGCTAATTCGATTCTATGAAATTCATCGTACAGAGTCGTGAGGAGCGATCGCATCTTGAGAAATCGCATCGCAATCTGGATGGGGTTGCCAGGAGGAGTAGGATGTATTGCCCGATGCGGCGACTAACTCGATTTGACCGCGCTCGTTGTGTCTCCATCCCGTGGCTTCGACTAATGGAACGGGGGGTGTGGATGCGGCCTCGGATTCCGTTTCCGGAGAATGGGGTGTGAGGTGGGTTGGGATTTCACTCAAGCGGGTATCTCGCCATACCGTTTCCGGTTGTAAAGATTGGGTGGGGTCTTCGGGAAGTCCGCCACTACCGACAATCGAAAAGCGACTGCGGGTGGCAATCTCACAGCTATCTTGAATTTGGGTATTGGGGTTGAGGGGGTTGGTATCCAATGCCACGAGTCCCGATGCGGGATCGAC
This sequence comes from Zarconia sp., assembly GCF_057467645.1. Classification (NCBI taxonomy): domain Bacteria; kingdom Bacillati; phylum Cyanobacteriota; class Cyanophyceae; order Oscillatoriales; genus Zarconia; species Zarconia sp. The sequence goes on along the minus strand of NZ_JBRJXU010000114.1, from coordinate 27,635 downwards.
AATGGGATTGTTGACACTGACCAAACCATCGACACCGAACTGAGAACTGGCGCTAATTTGGCTATTGGGCGTAACGAACAGTCCGCGGGTGGAGATTTCAATATTGCCCCCCGCACCTTCAAAAGCATTGGCGTTGATGCTGCTATTTTCGACGAGGGCGATGGTGTGTGCATCTAGCGTCAAGTTGCCACCGTTTCCCAAACCACCCGCTTCCGCATCGATCGAACTTTGACCGCGCAATTGCAAAGAGTCCCGCACTTGCAAATTGATGTTGCCTCCGGCTCCCGAAGCCGTTGATGCCGTTAGAGTTCCTTGGCGATCGAGGAATACCGATGTGGCATGAATTTGCAAGTCACCGGCATTATTCGGTCCAATATTGCCCACAGAGATATTCGCCCCATCAGTAATGCGCAACTCGGATGTATTTATCGTCACATCTCCAGATAAAGCATCGGGGACGGGAGGCAATTGAAGAATGCGCTCTAGGAAGGGATCTCCGAGACGGTCGGCGGAAGATCTGACCCGGCTGACTTCCGTCTCCGAAATTTTACCGCTAACTTCGATAAGTTCCGAGGCATTGAGAGTAATGCTGCCGGCCGCACCGCTGGCAAAAGTATCAGAAATAATGCGACCGCCACCTTGGAGTCTTAACTGCTGAGTATCAATGGTGACGGTTCCTGCATTGCCACGGTTAAAGGTTGAGGCGGAAACCAGGCTGACGACATTGTTAACGAGATCGGCTCCGAAAATGTCAACGGACTCTCGAGCCTCAATGATAATATTCCCCGCATCACCCGTTCTCACTGTTGAAGTTGAGATGAGTCCACCATTGGCGATCGTCAGTCGTTGTGTTGAGACTTGAATTTCTCCTGCATCCCCAGTGTCAAAAGCCGATGATAGGAGAGCCGTTCTGATACTCGAATCGGGAGAGGCAAAACCGATAATATCGATCGACTCCGAGGCGTTGGCAATGATAATACCCCCCTTAGCGTCACTGAAGGTTCGAGCGAGAGCCATTCCCCCATCTTGGAGGGTTAACTCTCGAGTGGAGATCTCAATGTCTCCAGCCGCACCACTCCCCAAGGTCTCGTTAAAAAAGCCACTCGTAATGCCAATCTCTTCAAGGAATCCACCGATCTCAACGGACTCGCTCGCATTGATGCGAATCGCTCCGGAAGCTTGCTCTCCCACATTTTGCACGAGTATCACCGAGCCATTGCTCAGGGAAAGATTACGCCCTTGGATTTGAATTGAGCCGTTCCCCAAAAAGCCGCTTGCATCCACCACAGACCGATCGAATAGATGAATATCTCGGAAACCTTGCACTGCTTCGTAATCCAATGCCCAGCCTTGAGTCGCGGCATCGAGGCGAACCACACCCGAATCGACGCTTCCCAACTCAATCCGTCCGGAGTCGGCAAGAAGAACGCCACCGTCCAAATTGAGATTTCCGCCCACGAATGCGAGAGTTCGTGCGGGAGGAACCTTTAGCCCCGAGAGACTTTCACCGCGTTCGATCGGGCTGAGAATGGGGCGTTCGGATGTGAGGGTATGCCCGGCTCCATTCACTTGAATATCTCCCGGATTTTGCCCCATTTGCAAGCCAACGGGAACGTTCACTGTTAATAATGATGGTGCATTGGGTTCCGTGGCACTGTAGAAGCTACCATCTTCAAACAACACACTCTCGGCCGTACTTCCGAGGAACGAGCCGCCAACCTCCAATCTGGCATTGGGTCCGAATTGGATGCCGTTGGGGTTAATCAGAAACAGGTTCGCACCTCCATTGGCACGAATTAACCCGTCGATATCGGAGAGGTTACCTCCGGTGATGCGGGTGATGATGTTGTCGATTGTCAGGGCATTGTTGAAAAATGCTTCACCTCCCGTGGGAATCGAGAAATCTTGGAAACTGTGGAAGAGATTGCTGCCAGCTTCTGTACCGCCTTCGATGGTGAAGATATTGCCATTGGGTAGAACCATCGAATGATTTGGTAAGGTCGTATCTGGAATAATTTGCGCTCGAGCTGGCGTTTGACCCGATCCAAAAGCAAAAACAGTCGCAGATACGAAGACAAAACTTGCCTGGTAAAAGTTCATCAGCGGTGTTGAGTGGAATAAAGTGAATAAATCCCAAGAGACGAATCGGAAAAACGAACCAGCTGGCAAAGTGCGATCGCAACTCAAAGCCTCTGGCTTAGATCGTCAGCATCCTCGGTCGTAACGCTATCCGTTACCAGTCAGCTCGGTTACAAACAGACGAATATAGCAATTCTCAAATCAGTGAGGGCTGATTAAGAATCTCAAGTTCTCCTATCGAAGGGAAATTTAGGGATGTCGTTCGTACCTCATCCATTCGAGAAACGCTATACATCTGTTGAGAGAAATGCTATGTGCTCGTCTTGCATCAATCGCGGATCGAAACTGTTTTGACAACTGTACGGATGGCCGCGCATTTTCAAAGAGTTTCTTCGACATCCTCCCGTGCGCGAACGATCGCACTCACGACAACCCAAGCTATACCTTGAAACACGATCGCCTGACTCCCGAACTCGATCGCAACTTCAAGCGTCTGCGATGCCAAAGCTCGTTACTTTCAGCGTAGCATCGACTCTGTCGCTCAACCTCAGAATCAACAATGGCCAGAATTTTTACCAGAATTCTCAAATTTCTCGCCGGAATCGCGATCGGGTTTCTCCTGAGCGCGATCGTTTCTACATTAGCTGTGGCGATCGATTTTCCCGATTCCCTAACTCCCGCCATCAGAAACTCGACTCCAATTTTCAAACCTTTTCTCGGATTTTCTCCAACGAACCCAACCCTGGCTAAGGCCGTCTCCAGTCCCGGTGCGGCAGGCATGGGAGATCCCTTTTATCCTTTGATGGGGAATGGCGGCTACGAGGTGGAAAACTACACCCTCGATCTGGCGGTGGATACAGAACGCAATTTTATTACCGGAACGGCAACCCTCACCGTCAACGCAACGCAAAATCTGAGCGCCTTTAACCTCGACTTTTTTGGCTTGAATGTCGAGGATGTTCGCATCGACGACACCCCAGCCACCTTCAGCCGCCAGGGAAGCGAACTCACCGTGACTCCGGCAACTCCCCTCCAGAACGGCACACAATTTACCACAACCGTGCGCTACAACGGCATTCCCACCCCCGTCACCGATCCGGCAATTCCCATTCCCCTGGGTTGGCAAAAGGGAAGCGAAGGGATATTCGTCGTCAGCCAGCCGTCGGGTTCCATGTCCTGGTATCCCGTCAACAACCACCCCACGGATAAAGCAACTTACACATTTCGGGTAACGGTTCCCAACCCCTTAGTCGTTGCCGCCAATGGAATCTTAGAAGAGGCGACGGATAACGGAATGACAACGACCTACATCTGGCAGATGCGCCACCCGATGGCGAGCTATTTGGCAACGGTAAATATTGGCAATTTTCGACGCCAGGATGAAGAAAGTTCGATCGGCGTGCCGATTCGCAACTATTTCCCCGAAGGCACTCCCGATCGGACCATGGCGGCGTTTCGTCCCACCTCCGATATGATGGCATTTTTTAGTGAAATGCTCGGACCCTATCCCTACGATGTTTACGGTGCGATCGTCGTCGGGCCGGAATTGGGAGGAAATGCCCTCGAAACTCAAAGTCTGTCGGCGTTTGGTTCCTTCGCCACCCGCGAAACCTTAGTGGCGCACGAGTTGGTACACCAATGGCTGGGAAATCACGTCACGGTGAAGTTTTGGGAAGATATTTGGCTCAATGAAGGCTTTGCCACTTATTTACCTCTCTTGTGGATAGAGGATCGTTATGGGAAAGCGGCGATCGAGGATGCCATGAGTCAAATGTACCGCGAGTTAGAGACCTTGCGGGTGGGACCGCCGGCCAAGATTGCTGTCAACCAAATGTTTAGTCCGTCTGTGTACCGCCGAGGTGCTTGGACGCTGCACGCACTGCGGTTGGAAGTGGGAGACGACATCTTTTTCGAGATTCTCAAAACCTATTCCCAGCGGTTTGCCGGCGGGTACGTCACCACGGCCGATTTTCTCGCGGTGGTGAATGAGGTCAGCGATCGCGATTTGACGGGGTTTCTCTCTCAATGGCTGTACGAGGAGACGTTGCCAGCGTACAGAGGATAGTTGGGGCCGGGGAAGCCGGGGGAGCTAAATTCTTCCTTGTTTTCTGCGCTTTTCCCCCACTCCTCCAACCGTATCACTCGGCTTGAGAACGGCGACGGCGACAGCGATCGGAACAGTACTTGACCTCATCCCAGCACTTTTCCCACTTTTTGCGCCACGCAAACGGGCGATCGCACACGGGGCAAATTTTGGTCGGTAAGTCAGATTTTTTGCGGTTGCGTCCCATAGGGGTTTTAAGGAAATTGCGATCGGGCGAAACATTCGAGTTTATACTCTATACTTACGCCTACTCACCGCATCTGCAAGGTTTTGGACGGTTCCCCCAAAGAATTCCCATGAATTGGCACGAGAATTCGCCTCCAGCCTCCCCTGCCTCCTCTCGCCTGACACCTCAATGCCTCACCCCGCACTCGCACCGATTCGCATCGTCCTTGTCGAACCCGAAGGTCCGCTGAATGTGGGTTCGGTAGCGCGGGTGATGAAAAATATGGGCTTGCATCAACTGGTGCTGGTGAATCCCCAGTGCGATTGGCAGGGGATGGAGGCAAAAAAGATGGCCGTCCACGCGATCGAAATTTTAGAAGCAGCGCGCGTGGTTGATACGTTACCCGAAGCCTTACAAGGCACTCAACGAGTCATCGCCACGACAGGTCGCGATCTCGCTTTGCCCACTCACCTCGAACGTCCTCGCGATGCCCTACCCTGGCTGTTCGAGACCCCCTCGGCGATCGTCTTCGGTGCGGAATATCGAGGACTCAGTAACGAGGAACTCAAATACGCCCAGCGCTTCGTACGCATCCCCAGCAGCGACGACTACCCGTCCCTCAACTTGGCGCAAGCCGTTGCTGTCTGTGCCTACGAGCTTTATCAAGGGGCGATCGAATCCGATCGCTCGCAGATCTTAAGCTCTTCTCAAGCATCTGTGGAAAACCTTGAGGGGTATTATAAGCATCTGGAAACAATATTGCTTAAAATTGGATATCTTTATCCTCACACTGCATCTGCTCGCATGGAAAAATTTCGCCGACTTTACAACCGCGCCGAACTTTCAACCACAGAAGTGGCCATGCTGCGGGGAATTCTCCGACAGATGGATTGGGTGCTGTCCCAGTGTCCGACCATTGATGATACTCTAAACGAGACTGGAGAATCTTGAGGGCGGCCTGGGGACGATCGCTCTTTCTCTTGAAGTGCCCTAACTCCTAAATTTACTCGTGGGTTGCTTGCAATAGTACGACCCAACTCATTAATTATTCATCCCTGCTTGCCCCACTATGTTAAAGTCTGGCAATTCGCGACCCTTGTCACATTTGCGTTCTTCTTTGAAATCGAAGGATTCTTCCGAGCGTCGGCTGAAGTTGTCCGGACCTCAAGAGCCGGTCAAAAAGCCTTCCCCAGAGCGTCCGAGAGTCACCCCCATTTCCTCGGTTCGCGATCGCCTCTCACTACCCCAAATTTCTATAACCCCCCCAGAAGCCTCCTCAGACAAGCGGTTCTTGCGAAAGCCCCCGAATCCAAACGCCAACACGGGTCTGTCTCGCTTTGGCGATCCTCGATTTCGTCACGGTAAGAAACCGATCGCAGGGGCAAGACTTCCTCTCCAGCCACCGGATTCCCCCCCGGAGCCACTGGAAAATCTCAAACCTCTGGGCGATCGATTCCCCCGCAAGGTGACGAATCGAGAGGTTCGAGAGCGACCGCGAAAAGGAACGAATCGAGAAGTTCGAGAGCGGTTAAAATCCAATGCCTCGCGGTCCACGTCGAAATCCTCTCCTCAAAAAAACACCAAATCGGCGAAGGTGACGAAGACGCAACCTCGTAGTAAGCCGCGTCCCCAACCCAAGTCCCCGATTAAACCTTTGGTTTATCTGACGCGCCTCTTAATTTGGGGAGTGGGCATGAGTGCAATTTCGGGGACGGTACTGGCGGTGTGGAATCCGGCCGGTCACTCTCCCGGGAATATCGAGCGATCGCAACCGCAAAGTCCTCAAGACTCCCGACCTTCGATCGAGCTACCCCTAGCCCAGGAGATCGGTTCTCTCAAAACTTCGATCGAGACCGTTACGGCAAAACATCCCCAATTGACACCGGGTGTCTTTTTGGTGGATGTGGATACGGGAGACTATCTCAATCTCAACGGGAAGCAAACGTTTGCAGCGGCGAGCACGATTAAAGTGCCGATTCTCGTGGCTTTTTTCCAGGCGGTGGATGCCGGTCAAGTTCAGCTCGATGAAACCCTCACCCTCAAGTCGAACCAAATTGTTGGCGGGTCGGGAAACTTTCAAGACGATCCCCCCGGAACCACGTACACGGCCTTGGAAGTGGCAACGGCGACCATCGTTACCAGCGATAATACCGCCACGAATATGTTGATCGAGCGGTTGGGTGGCATCGACTCGTTGAATTTGATGTTTCAAAATTGGGGTTTGACGGAGACTGCGCTGCAAAGTCCCCTGCCAGATTTGACGGGAACCAATATCACAACCCCCCAAGATTTAACCCGACTGATTTCCTCCATCGAACGGGGAGAACTGATTTCTCGACGCAGCCGCGATCGCCTCCTCGATATCATGCAAGCCACGGAAAATAATGCTTTGCTTCCTCAAGGTTTGGGGACCGGTGCATCCATCGCCCACAAAACGGGAACCCTCAACTCGGTTTTGGCCGATGTGGGAATCGTCGATTTGCCCAGTGGCAAGCGCTATATTGCAGTAGTCATCGTCAAGCGAACCGATAGCGATGAGGGTGCGGTGGATATGATTCGCCAAATCTCGAGTACCGCCTACGAGCATTTCAATCGCTTCGAGATGTCCCCTCAAACGGCGCAGACATTGCCGATGTCCCCTGCAGCCAGCGAGTCTTGGGCAAATTCTACCCAACAGGCTTGGACGCAGGAACCGCAGTCGGAGTAAGGTCAGCGCGGGTTTACACGGTTTCGGGTTCGGATGGGGAACGGGGAATGGTTTTGGGAGCTCAACATTGCTCGGTCATCGGAAACCGTCTAGATCCCAAGAGTCAATCGAGGGGCAACACTAAATATGGGGCTTGACAAACGAGCAATTTTTTTTCCTTTCACCAAGGACTAACACCCCACACCCCACACCCTTAACCCCATCCCCCTTAACCTTTCATCAACGATCGACCACAGATGTCTGATGTCGTGATATCCTGCACGATATCCAACTGAGATCGACAATCCATGAACGAGCCAAATCGTAATCAAGATCGGGCGTACTGGCAAGAAAATATCGCGCTAATTCGCAATCTTTTAATTGTCTGGGCGATCGTTTCCCTCGGCTTGAGTATTTTGCTCGTTGGTCCCCTCAATACCGTCAATTTCGGACAAGTGCCCCTGGGTTTTTGGATCGCCCAGCAAGGGGCTATTTTTGTATTTGTTATCTTGATTTTTGTCTACGCATTTCAAATGGAAAAAATCGATCGCAAGTATAAAAAATAAATTCGACACGCAGCACGTTTTCAACCAAATCGCATTGGGTTGTTGAAAAAATTAATCTTTTCCGTCTTGAATATTTGAATCCCTCTCGAAACAATGTCAGCAGAAGCTTGGACCACCATCCTCGTTATTATTTCATTCATTCTTTACCTGTATATCGGCTGGCGATCGCGAGTTCGAGATAGTCAGGGGTTTTTCGTCGCCGATCGCGGCGTTCCAGCCATTGCGAACGGTGCTGCCACTGCGGCCGATTGGATGTCGGCTGCCTCGTTTATTTCCATGGCCGGTCTGATTTCGTTTATGGGCTACGATGGCTCGATTTACTTACTCGGTTGGACGGGAGGTTACGTGTTGCTGGCGCTGCTGCTGGCTCCTTACCTGCGCAAATTCGGCAAATACACCGTCCCGGATTTCGTGGGCGATCGCTACTACTCCAACGTCGCCCGACTAGTGGCAGTATTCGCAGCCATTTTCGTCTCCCTCACCTACGTTGCCGGACAAATGCGAGGGGTGGGAATCGTCTTCAGTCGCTTCCTTCAAGTGGATGTGAGTACGGGCGTGGTTATCGGGATGGCGATCGTCGGATTTTTTGCCGTCTTGGGGGGGATGAAAGGGATTACCTGGACTCAGGTGGCGCAGTACGGGGTGCTGATTATCGCCTATCTGATTCCGGCGATCGCCATCTCGTCACTCCTCACGGATAACCCCATTCCCCAACTCGCATTTAGTTTCAGCGATATTGTCGAGAAACTCGATGGGGTACAGGTGGATTTGGGATTTGCCGAATACACTCAACCCTTTGCCAGCAAGTCGATGCTGGACGTACTCTTCATCACCATTGCCCTGATGGTGGGTACGGCGGGACTCCCCCACGTCATCGTCCGGTTTTATACGGTTCCCAGCCCCAGAGATGCTCGATTTTCGGCGGGATGGGCGCTGCTGTTCATCGCCATCCTCTATACCACTGCCCCCGCTGTGGCAGCCTTTGCTCGCTATAATCTCATCGACAGCTTGCACGATCGACCCATTGAGGAGGTGCAACAACTCGATTGGGCGACGAAGTGGGGAAATACCGGTTTGCTCGGCTTTGAGGATAAAAATGGGGACGGTCGCTATCAACTGACTCCCGACGAAACCACTAACGAGATTGAAATCGATCGCGACATCATGGTGCTTTCCACCCCGGAAGTGGCTCAACTCGCCCCCTGGGTTATTGCATTGGTGGCAGCCGGGGGATTGGCGGCCGCCCTTTCTACTGCTTCGGGATTGCTGCTGGTGATTTCGAGTGCGATCGCCCACGATGTCTACTACCGCCTCATCGATCCGGGGGCTTCGGAATCCCGGCGGGTGATGGTCGGACGGGTGATGGTCGGGTTTGCCCTGGCGATTGCCGGGTATTTCGGCATCAATCCCCCCGGATTTGTCGCTCAGGTGGTGGCGTTTGCCTTCGGGTTGGCAGCAGCCAGCTTTTTCCCGGCGATTATTCTGGGCATTTTCGACACCCGCACTAATAAGGAAGGGGCAATTTCCGGCATGGTGGTGGGATTGGCATTTACCACGCTCTATATCATCGGGGTGAAGTTTCGGGGGATGGAACCCTGGCTGTTGGGCATCTCTGCCGAGGGCATCGGTACGGTGGGGATGATCTTAAATTTTGTCGTCACCTGGAGTGTATCTCGTCTGACGCCGCCGCCTCCACCGGAAATCCGGCAGATGGTTGAAGATTTACGCCTGCCTGGTGAAGGGCCTCCCGCTCTAGCGGATGTGGGAGAGGAGGAGTTAGACTAAAAAGCTGGCTCTCAATGGGAAATGGGCGAATGACTTTAGATACCCATCGAAATCCTGTTGAGATTGCGTCCGGCAGTTTTCCGATACCCGATGCCCGATCTGTGCGGGTGAGTTTGATGTTTGTCTTTGGTACTTAGCTATGCCTCCAGAGCTTATTCTCGCGATCGCCGCCTTAATTCTGTCCTGGATTATCTTTACCTGGCTGATTAAGATCGTCAAAACCACCTTTAGTACGGCCATTGCTGCGGCGGCGATCGTCCTGGTGATGCAACTCTTTTTCGGAATCGGTCCCGATGCGATTCTCGAAGCGATTTTCAATTTACCTCAGACGCTGATGAACTTATTTGGCGATGGAGACCCAGCGCGATCGAGTGCTTTCTCGCGCTGGGTTTCGATGGCGATCGCGGTCAAATTACAATGGGTTGCTGGTTTTTGAGGGATGCAATTGTTGCATATCAGATTCATGTCAGATCGATCTTTTTTGTATTAATTCTTTACATTTAAACCCCGCACAAATGAGTGGCAATTCTGGTTTTTCAACCAGGCGGGATCGGGGACGGGAGTTTGATAAAATGCTTTTTGGTGCGATCTGAGTCCCAGAGCGTTCGCAGAGCCGATCGCGTCGCAAGTTCTAGATTGCCCCGGCTAAATTTTTTCCTTCAGATCGAAAGATACTATGAGATATCGTTCATTAATAGCTGCACTTATTGCATTGTGTTTTGGCTTTCTCACTGCTTGCAGCGACGTTCCCGATGTTAAGCTGAGCGACCAACCTTTTACCTACGACGAAATTAGAAATTCCGGCTTTGCCAACTTCTGCCCCCAATTGCGCGAAAACGCTCGCGGGTCGATTTCCCTTGATAAGAGTCAAGCTTATTCTTTCGTCGAAATTTGCGTTCAGCCCACGACCTACTTCGTGAAAGAAGAAGCCAAAAGCAAGCGAGCTGAAGCCGAATTCGTGGCCGCCAAACCCCTAACTCGCTACACCACCAGTTTGAACCAAGTGTCTGGCGACATCGTCTTTAACGACGACGGTAGCGTGACCTTCATCGAAAAAGCTGGAATGGACTTTCAGCCGATTACCGTTCAGCTACCCGGTGGCGAGCAAGTTCCCTTCTTCTTCACGATGAAAAACCTCGTTGCTACCACGCAAGCGGGTTTGGAAACCATCAATACCTCCACCGACTTTAGCGGTGACTACAACGTTCCTTCTTATCGCGGTGCAACCTTCCTAGACCCGAAAGCTCGGGGTGAAGCCACTGGATATGACAACGCCGTTGCCCTTCCCGCTCAAGCTGACGAGGAAGATTACATTCGCTCTAATGTCAAGCGCACCAATGTGGGTGTGGGACATATGACGCTGCAAGTTGCTCAAATCAACAGCGAAACCGGCGAAATTGGTGGTGTATTCGAGAGCGAGCAACCCTCTGATACGGATTTGGGTGCCCAAGATCCCCTCGAAGTGAAAGTCCGAGGTATCTTTTACGGTCTACTCCAACCTGCGGTTTAAATCTCTCAACTCTAGGAGTGGGAGCAAGCTGGCTCTTGTTCCTCCCCTCCTGAGGCGAACTTTCCGCTCCGGTGTCGTGTAAGTCATCCCGTGGAAAATTCACACCTAATCCCAGAAGAACTGATGGCTCGGGCTTTAGTTTCTCTGGGATTTTGTTTTGTAGAGTTATGGTAGTTTGTGCTGCTCTTGGTACGGCAGACCTCTTTTGGCGTTATCTTAGCGTTATCTTAATAGCAGTTCGATCGAGGCGAATTAAAAAATGCGATCGCTACAACGATAATCCAACAGCAAATAATGAATGGCGGCTAAAGACCTCTTTCACAATGCAGTTAAGCAAGCACTCATCCGCGATCGATGGGTGATTACCGCCGATCCGCTCGTGATTAAAATTGAGGAGGTCAAACTCGAAATCGATTTAGCAGCAGAGAGGACGATTGCGGCTCAAAAAGCCGGACGGAAAATTGCCATTGAAATCAAAAGCTTTCTCAATCCCTCTTCGATTACAGATTTTCATGCTGCTCTGGGACAATTCTTGAACTATCGTTTAGCATTACAAATGCGAGAACCCGATCGCGTCTTGTATTTAGCCGTGCCGATCGATACCTTTGAATCTTTCTTCCAGGAATTATTTGTTCGAGAAGCAGTTAAGGTTTATCAAGTCAAACTGGTCGTTTATCACCCAATTCAAGAGGTCATTGTCTTATGGAACGAGTAGAGCGATATCGTAGTTGCATTCGTCAATTACTCACCGCGAAAGGGACTGTCGATGGAAGTCAGTCCGATGGGGAAATTGAGTGCCAACTCATCTTCGATACCGAACGCGATCGCTACTTACTGTTAGATATTGGTTGGGAGAATCTCAAGCGGATTTACAATTGCTTCATTCATCTCGAGGTTAAAGATGGCAAAATCTGGATTCAGCGCAATATGACTGAAGCGGATTTAGCCCGAGAATTGATGGAAATGGGAGTGTCGAAAGAAGATATCATTTTGGGGTTACATCCACCTTACAAACGTCCCTTAACGGGTTATGGAGTAGCTTGATGTGAGTGATTGAATCACCCGTAAATTCTCGATAACTCGTTGCATCCAAAGGGTTTTTAAGTAAGTTGGGCGATAGCGCGTTGGCGGTAAAATCTTGAATTTCCCGAATGGCTTGCGTCATATCCCAAAGCGCACTGGCCGATGCGGTTACTCGGCTGCATAAATGACTTGATACGTTTTTAAGATTTCTGCTCTGGTATAGGGATTTTTTAAGAGTTTCTTTTGAGTGAGATCGACTTTTCTGCAAAATATTTTTTCGATCTGTTGCTGCATTTCTAGCCAAGCATGAAACGTGAGATGATACTAGGGTGAGAAGACGACGAGAATATCGACATCGCTATAGAGTCTAAAATCCTCTCGAAGGACTGAGCAAAATAATGAGATTTCAATAATATTCCAGCGTTGACAGAATTTAAAAACTTGCTCGATCGATACGTTGCATTTTTCTGTTAGTAGAGATTTTAAAAGACTAGAATTTAGAACATTTTGTTTAAAGGTTAAATTCATAATGATATCTATACAGAAGTTTCAATAATTTAGATTATTCATTTCTTCTCTTCAAATTAAAATATCCTTGCTTGTTTGTGGCAATCACCATATCACCTTCAATCGAAACTCTTTTTCCTTGCTCTTTGCAAACTCGATCGAACTCCTGGGCTTCTTGCTTTGTCTCAAATTTAAAATGTAACCCTCTCGTACTCATAAAAACATGGTTTGCGCTGTACCCACCTTCTTTCATCATGACTCCCACTTTGCAGATTCCGCTTCCTTCGTTGCCACAACTGTATTCCCCTCTAGATAAACATATTTACCTTGCTCTTTACAGACCTGATAAAACTCCTGGGCTTCTTCACTGTCTAAAAATTCAAAGTGAAATCCTCGCTTGCTAATCATGAATCGTTTCGGCTTAAATCCTTTCATACACGATATCTGAATTCATCAAAATATCTTACTTATACCAACTCATCGGAGTCTTGGCACTCAACAAACTTCACCCGATGACCGTCTGGGTCTTTTTTCACTGCCCGAATTTCCCATGGGGAAGGCTGCAGCGATGCAATAACCTCGTAAATCTGTGCTAAAAATAAAGGGTTTCATGATTTTAGTTACACATCGCCATATTCTTGAATAGGTTTATAAGCCAAAAAGTTAATGGGAATCAGGTGAATATCATTATTTTTTTGTTTGCAGTTTAGATATTTATCAACTTTGTCCCATTCATCATCGGACAATTCGTTTATAAAATTTCTGTCTATTACTTGCTGAAAGAATGATTCTCGATGTCGTTTTTCTCGATCGAGTTTATTCTTTTCTATTTCAATCTTTTTGAATTTACATTTTTTCAAGAATAACTCGTAACTCTCTGGTGAAGGAAGATACCACTTGAAATTATTTTTTTTGTTAAATCTTGGAATAATTTGTATCAGTTTATCAAAAAATAAATCGGTAGTTCCAGCGCCATATAACTGTGCGACAAAGCGTCCACCAGGCTTTAATGCTTGCCAAACACCATCTAATAAGTCTTTCTGTTTCTCTTCATTAATCCAGTGAATTAATCGATGAGATACAACAGCATCAAATTTTTCTGTAAATGATAATTGAGTTGCATCCAACTTTTTGAAATCTAAGTTGCCATTCTTGAAGTATTCCGTATTTTCATAATCTCTCCTAGCTCGCTCGATGTTATCCTGGCAACGATCGATTCCTATCACTTTCGCACCAGCTTCAGCGATCGCATAGGTAAGTGTGCATATTCGATCGAAAGAATTAACAAATTTACCCATCCCACAACCTAAATCTAAAATAGATTCATCCGTCTTAGGAGCTAATTGTTTAAAAAGTTCCCTCTGTGATTCATCAAGTTCCGGAAATCCATTCAAGTCATCATTCATATTCATAAAACCTGAACTCCATCAAGAAAAAAGAGGCGCGGCTTGCCGCACCTCCTTTAAAGTATCAAAAATCTAAGAGAAAGTTATTCAACTCCCTCAATGCGATCCTCAACTTCCTGATACAACTCCCGCAGCAACTGCAAGTTATTATCATCCGTCTCCCAATATCCCCGGCCATTCGCCTCCAGCAGCGTCGTCACCACCTTCCGGAACGAGTGGGGATTCAAGTTCATCAACCGATCGCGCATCGCCGCATCCTTGATAAACGTCTCATTACTCTCCTCGTACACCCAGTTATCCACTGCCCCAGCCGTGGCACTCCAGCCCACCGTATTCACCAGCCGCTTCGAGAGTTCCCGCACCCCCTCATACCCGTGAGAAAGCATCCCCTCATACCACTTCGGATTCAGCAGCTTCGTCCGCGCATCCAGGCGCACCGTCTCCGAAAGCGATCGCACTTGAGCATTCGCCGTCGTCGTATCCGCAATATACGAAGCCGGTTGCTTGCCATCGTCCCGCAGGTTGGCCACCACCTTCGTCGGATCGGAATCGAAATAGTGGGACACGTCCGTCAAGCTGATTTCCGAAGAATCCAAATTCTGGAACGTGGCATCCGCCGTTTTGAGCGCCGCTTGGAACAAATTCCGATCCTGTTCCATCATCCCCGGATTATCCGAGTTGAACGCAAAGGACTTCCGCGTCAGGTACATCTCCTGCAACTCCGCTTCCTCCTCCCAGGTGCTATTCTCCACTGCCAAATTGACGTTCGCCGCATAGGAACCCGAAGCATTCGAGAACACCCGCGTTGCCGCCTGGCGCAGGTTCACCCCCATTTCTTCCGCTTGGGCGATGGCATGTTTGCGCACGAAGTTCATCTCCACCGGTTCGTCCGCTTCCGCCGCCATCTTCACCCCTTTATCCAACAGGTTCATCTGATTCACAAACAAATCCCGGAACACCCCGGAACAGTTCACCACCACGTCGATCCGGGGGCGTCCCAATTCCTCGAGGGGAATCAATTCCAGCTTGTTCACCCGTCCCAGGGCATCCGGCACCGGCTTCACCCCAACCATCCACATAATCTGAGCCAAAGACTCGCCGTAGGTCTTGATATTATCCGTCCCCCACAGCACGCAAGCAATCGTCTCCGGGTAGTTGCCGCCATTTTCCAGCTTTTGCCGATCGATTAATCGATCGACCACCACCTTCGCCGACTTCACCGCCGCCGCCGTGGGAATCGCCTGGGGGTCGAGGGCGTGGATGTTTTTCCCCGTAGGCAGCACGTCGGGATTGCGAATCGGATCGCCGCCGGGCCCCGGTTCGATATACTCCCCTTCCAACGCCCGCAGCAGGGAACCCAACTCGTTATCGGCACACACCTGTTTCAGGCAGAACTTCAGATACTCGAACAGGGGTTTGATGGCTTCGGTATCCACGTTGCCATATCCCGCATCCCGCAAGGCATCGAGCCAGGGTTCCTTCTTGCCGAATTGGAACAGACCCCGCTTGCCATCCAGCTCGATTCGTCCTTCATCGTCGGTGCATTCTTCCACCATGGAGGCCACCGCCGCCCGAGTCGCCTCGGTAATCGCTTGCAGCAACTCCACATCCGCCAGAACGCCCCGGTCGTTATTGACGTAGATTTCTTCCAAATTCCGACCCAAACTATTGGCAATAATCCGGGGCAATCCCAGAATCTCCTCCTCTTCGCGATCGAGACTGGCAATATTCACCAGCGTCGCCACCGCTTCTTCCGCCGTCGGAGGCTTCCCAATCACGTGCAACCCGCAGGGCAACAACCGCGATTCGATTTCCATCAGCCGCCGATACACCGCACCGACCACGTTATCCCGTTCCTCGGCCGTCAAATCCTTGGCATCGGCATCCGGCAGCGCCACATCCTTATCCAAATTCACCAGCCGCGCCTTATCGACAATCGTATTCACAATCGCCACCCCGCGCCCGGTATCCTTCAGGGTTTGGTACGACCCAATCAACTCGTTCAACTCCTGCAACCCCTTATACAACCCCGCATTCTCCGCCGGGGGGGTGAGGTAGGAAATCGTCTCCGCGTAACTGCGGCGCTTGGCAATCGTCGCCTCGCTGGGATTGTTCGCCGCGTAGTAATAGAGGTTGGGAATGCTGCCAATCAGGTTATCGGGATAGCAATCCCCCGACATCCCCATCTGTTTCCCCGGCATGAACTCCAAGGACCCGTGGGTGCCGAAGTGGAGCACCGCATCCGCCTGCCAAATTTGCTCCAAATAGGTGTAGAAGGCGGCAAATCCGTGGTGGGGGCTGGCGGAACGGGAAAACAGCAACCGCATCGGATCGCCCTCGTACCCAAAGGTCGGCTGGACTCCGATAAACAGGTTCCCAAACGACTTCCCAAACACCAACAAATTCTGCCCGTCACTATTGAGATGACCCGGCGCTTCTCCCCAACTCTCGTGCAACCGTTCGTAATAGGGGGTGAGGCGTTCGTACTCCACCTTCGACATCCGATAGGCGACGTTCAACTCGGGACTGGCATACTGGGCCGTGGCATCGTGAATCACTTCCTGCATCAGGGCTTCCGCCGACTCGGGCAAATCCCGCACGTCGTAGCCGTTGCGCTGCATGGCCACCATCACTTCGTAAATACTGCCGAACACGTCCAGATACGCCGCCGTCCCCACGTTGCCCTTATCCGGGGGGAAACTGAAAATCGTAATCGCCAGCTTCTTATTCAACTTCGGCTTCCGGCGCAACGAGGCCCACTTCACCGCTCGTTTGGCCACCGCTTCGACTCGGTCTTGCAAGGCGATCGCTTTTCCGGTCATTCCATCGCGGCCCGACATGACAATCGGTTCGATCGCCCCGTCCAACTCGGGAATCGCAATTTGCAGCGCCACCTGAATCGGGTGCAAGCCCAAATCGCTATCTTCCCACTCCTCCGTGGTTTGGAACACCAACGGCAGCGCCACCATGTAGGGTCGGTTCAACCGCTGCAAAGATTCGATCGCCTTGGGATGGTCTTGCCGCGCCGGACCCCCCACCAGAGCAAACCCCGTCAGAGACACCGTCGTATCCACTAAGGGTCGATCGCCGTCCCAGAAATACTCATCCACCGGCTTCGAGAAATCCAACCCCCCCGCAAACACCGGAATCACCCGCGCTCCCATGGCTTCGAGTTCCGAGACAATCGCCACGTAATGGGCATCGTCCCCGGTCACCAAATGAGTCCGCTGCAACACCAACCCGACGCACGGCGCCAGGGGGTCTTGCAAATCGCCGGGGATATCGGGCCGATTCTGATACCAATCGAGATATTCCTGCACGTCCTCGAACATCTTCGGCGCCAGGGGATGCCAGATACCCATATCCGGATACACCACCGGGTCCTGATAGTCCAGACTTCCCGTCGTCGCGCCGTTATCCTGAAACACGTACTTATCGGCGAGCATCAGCAGGAAGTTCTCCAGGTTATCCGAGGAACCCCCCAGCCAATACTGGAAGCTGAGCATGAAATTGCGCGCGTCTTGAGCCTTGTCGATGGGCATGTATTTCAACACCTTCGGCAGGGTGCGCAACAGCTTGAGCATCCCATCCTGGAACGACGACCCGGACTTCTCCTTGCGCTTGCGCATGAACTGGGCGATCGCACTCTTGGATTGTCCCAACTGCGCCATGGAGAAGCTGCCCATTTTATTGAGGCGCATCACCGCCGGCATGGAGGGGAATACGACCGCCGCATCCAGGCGATCGCGCACGGGGGTCACCGCTTCGACGACTTTTTCCGCTAAATCTTCGATGAAAATCAGCGAGGCGATGAAGATATTCGCCTCGGCCACATCTCTTTTGAAATCTTCGTAATTTTTGAGATCGCGCAACTCTTCAATTAGGTAGCCGCTAATCTCGATCGCCACGTTGGGGCTGTTGGCATTAATCGATTTCACCGCCGCCGATAGCGCACTCTGATACTGGGACTCTAGCACCACATAGACCACCTTCAGAAGGGAACGCCCGTTGAGGTTCTCGGGCTTAATATGACGAATGGTGGGCTTGACATTGGTGAACATTTCGTGTAATTCCTCTGGCTGCGATCGTATCCAAAACCTCGACTGATGTCAGTACTGACTCAGTTTCCACAGACTACTTTTTACCAAAAAATGTCCACTTTCGGGCGCTCTAGCTCTCGATCCGTCACAATTTTATATAAAAATCGTTATCTTTGTTTACATTTATTTACAAATATAGAATTGGATGCTATTTCTATTAATTAATAAAAATTAACATTAAAATTGCTATCCAACCCTCCTAACGCGACTGAACATGGCGATAGCAGTCGCCATTCGAGTTAAGACAACACCAGCCAATTGTGTAATCTGCCGGACGTCTTCCCCCTTCTGCCCACCTTCACAACGGTCCTAAGTGCTATGGCGATGGCTATCAATACCCCAAACCAGCCCCGTCTGGCTCAAGGCTCGAGTGCCGAGCGAGTTTACAACCGTCAAGATTTGTAGCAGCGATCGCCCCAATGAGTCTTGATTGATGCAAAATTGTTAGTTTGACGTGGTGTGCAACTTTAAGCACTCGCCATATGGTGAGCGAGTCGAAAAATCCCCAGAAAAATCCCCAGTGTAAATAAACCCGCGCGAAGCGCTATACCGATCTTCTTTTGTCATTTCTCCAGGTTTTTATCAAGAAAAACCATAAAATCGTCAACTTGTCAAACCTCGTGCCCGCGCTAGCGCCATATTTGACAACAAAATCTCCGTGAAAATTCCGATCGCCATCGCCCTGAGGGATAGACAGACCCTTCGTAAAATCCCGGAGAGATCGATCCTTTAACGTCACCATCGAGCCGATTCAATCTTGAAGAGACGATCGAAAATCCCGATATTTTGGTCCAAAGCCTAGTAAAATTACGGATCGATCGCGTTTATAGAAATTTTAAGATCTCGACTTATTTCGAGCGTTCTCGGCTAAAATATAGTCGAGCAAGCATTAAGGAGGACACGACCCATGAAGCGCGGTATCGCGATCGGCACCGCTTTAAGCCTGATACTCTTCACCCCAGGCTACGCGGGCGCGCATCGCAACAATACCGACGATCTACCGCCCAATACCGGTGGTCGCTCGGGAGGTTCGCGCGGATGTAGCTCAGAGGTGGCGGTGGCGAACGACCTACCGGCTTTGATTCTCCTCGCACCCACCGAATCAAGCTCTCAAACCATTTCGACTCGTCCCACTTTTGCCTGGTTCGTGCGTGATGGGGGAGCGTGGCCGATGGAGTTTCGTCTCTACGAGCAAGACCCCGTCAATCTGGAGACGAAGTTGGTGGCGGAGGTCATCGATGAGGATTTCAAAAGCGCGCCGGGAATTACCACCCTGACCCTCTCAGAAGCCATGCCGCAGTTGGTGGTGGGTCGCAAGTATTTGTGGCAGGTGGAACTGGTGTGCGATCGCAACCGACCCTCAGGGAATCCCTTTGCCGAAGCGGAGATTGAAGCGATCGCTCCCTCAGCCGCTTTGAACGCGCAACTTGCCCAGGCGAAAAACGAACTCGATCGAGTCGCCCTCTACGAAGAGAAAAACCTGGGGTACGATGCCCTCGCGACCGTCCTCAATGCGACGACCAACAGCCAACTCGAGGACTGGAAGGTTACCCTGCTCGATCGCATTGCCCTTGGGGAAGCTGAAAGCGAGCAGTTTCAACAGAGCGCGATTCACCACCTGCAACGATAGATAACCATCGCAATTAGCCGGAGTGAGTTGAATGCACCGGTGAGAACGATATCCAGAAAAAGGTCCGACAACTCAGGGTTGTGGGGGAAAATCTCCCGGTCGTTCTTCCCTTGAGTCTCGATCGCTGCATTTGAGAAAATCTTGACAAAAAATTAACCCAAGCTTAACCCCAGCTTAACCTTGGAAATCAATAAAGGTGTGAATACTGGTTATGTGCTGGGTCACCATTTCTCTGGTGTGCAACACAGACCTTCGCTCCTACACACATTTGCGCGATCTCAAACGGTACTAAAGAGAAACCTATGAATTTCAACTTTAAAGTGAAACGCTTGACTCTTTGTGGGTTAGCTGGAGTCTTAGCAACCCTGACGCTCGCAGCCTGCAGTGGTGGTGGCGGGGAAACATCTACTGACAAGGCCCAAACCGCCGAAGGCGGTGCCAGTGGTGGAGTTGACGTTCAAATTGATGGCTCGAGTACGGTCTTCCCTATCTCCGAAGCGATGGCCGAAGAGTATCAAAAAGACAGCGGTAAGAAAGTCACCGTAGGCATTTCCGGTTCCGGTGGCGGATTCAAGAAATTCTGCGCTGGGGAAACTGATATCTCCAACGCCTCTCGTCCCATTAAAGAATCTGAAGTCGAGTTGTGTGCCGAAAATGGCGTGGAGTACGTCGAGATTCCCGTCGCCTTTGACGGTCTTTCCGTGGTGGTAAATCCCGCCAACGACTGGGCCGCTTGCCTCACCGCTGAAGAACTCGGTCAAATGTGGGAGCCGGCTGCTGAAGGGCAAATCAGCAACTGGAGCCAGGTTCGGGCTGAATTCCCCGATGTGGAACTGGGCTTGTACGGACCGGGAACCGATTCGGGAACCTATGACTACTTCACCGATGCCACCACTGGCGAAGAAGGGGAAAGCCGAGGCGACTACACCGCCACCGAAGACGATAACATTATCGTTCAAGGGGTTCAGGCAGAAGACGGCGCGTTAGGCTTCTTCGGTTATGCCTACTACGAAGAGAACAAAGACTCCCTCAAAGTGATGGCGATCGAAAATTCCGCCGGAGAATGCGTGGAACCGAGTGGGGATGTCATCGCTGACGGAAGCTACAATCCTCTATCCCGTCCGATTTTCTTCTACGTGAGCAAAGCGGCTCTCGAATCGAATCCGTCGGTGAAGGAGTTTGCCGAGTATCAAATCGATCCCTCCAACCAGGATTTGATTACCGAAGTTGGCTACGTTCCCCTACCGGATGATATCCTAACGAAAGTTCAGGAGCGTTTAGATACGGTCAAAACCGGCTCAATTTTTGAAGGCGGTTCTTCTGTGGGTGTAAAACTCTCCGATAAGCTTTAATCTGGACGGATCGTTCTCTGGGGAGATGGATAGAAACGCGCTTTTCGAGTTATCCAAACTCCCTAGAGTTTGCGGAGTAACCGCATTATCTTCGGGTGCATCTACGACTGCGTAAATTATTAATCTGTGAATAGGCGGGGGAGCATCTAACCCGCGACGGAAGCTTTAAGCTATCCTTCAAAATCATTTTGATGCCATGACGACGAGTCTCGAGAGTTGAGTTTCGATCGCCCTTCTCATGCAATCGAGGGATTCGATCGAGCCGAGACCCAACGCTCTTCGTCTTTTGATTTTCGTCTCGGTCTCGACGAGCACTCGCTCGCTGAATCTCAATCGAGCCGACTTTTATACCGTTTTTACGGTTTTCTAGAATGACAGCCGAATTCCCCTCTTCGCCAACCTCCAATCTCTGGAAACCCAATCGCCAGAGGAGCAAGCAAATCGAACTCATCGTTAAAATTATTTTCGGTGCGTTTGCTATCGTTTCGATTCTTACCACCATTGGCATCATCGAAACTCTCATTGTCGAAACCGTTAAATTTTTTCAAGAAGTTTCCCTGTGGCAGTTTTTAACAGACGACAAATGGACTCCTTTATTTAGAAGTGCCAAATTTGGGATTTTCGTCCTCATTAGCGCCACGGTGATGACTTCGAGCATTGCCATTATGGTGGCGCTGCCCCTGGGACTGCTGTCGGCCATTTGTTTGAGCGAATACGCCAGTCCTAAAGTGCGCGGTATCCTCAAACCCGCCCTCGAAATTCTCGCGGGGGTGCCAACGGTGGTCTACGGTTACTTCGCGCTCCTATTCGTGACTCCCCTACTGCAAAAATTCGTTCCCGGCTTGCAAGGCTTCAACGCTCTCAGCGCCGGCATCGTCCTGGGAATCATGATTACCCCCCTCGTGGCATCCTTAAGCGAAGATGCCATCTACGCCGTTCCCCGCAGCTTGCGCGATGGTGCTTACGCACTCGGGGCAACCAAGCGAGAAACAATTGTTTCCGTCGTCCTGCCCGCCGCGCTCTCAGGTATCGTTTCCTCCCTTATTTTGGCCATTTCGCGAGCGATCGGAGAAACGATGATCGTCACCCTCGCCGCCGGACAAAACCCGCGATTGGGCTTAAATCCCCTGGTTCCGGTGATGACGATGACGGCCTTCATCGTTCAGGTGAGTTTGGGAGACACCCCGGCCGGGTCCCTCGCCTACAAAACCATCTATGCCGTGGGGATGACCTTATTTGTCATTACCCTGGCTTTGAACGTGTTTAGCTTTTGGTTCGTGCGCCGTTTCCGGGAGAAATACGAATGACTACCCACAACCCTGAGAATTTGGGCAACAATCGCCCCGATGGAAGTCGTAACTTTAAAATTAATCTGAGCGGACGCTATCGATTCGATCGCATTTTTGAGATCGTCACTTGGGTTGCCGTCGCGATCGCCTTATTGGTTCTTGCCACCCTGATTACAGACGTACTCGTTGACGGACTGCCCCGATTGAACTGGCAGTTTCTCTCGAGCTTCCCCTCCCGCAAAGCCGAGCAAGCCGGATTGAAGTCAGCGATATTCGGGACGATGTGGGTGATGAGCGTGGTGGCGGCCGTCTCCTTCCCCCTCGGTGTGGGGGCGGGAATTTTCCTAGAAGAGTTTGCCGGAGATAATTGGTTTACCCGGATTATTGAAATTAATATCAACAACTTAGCTGGGGTTCCCTCGATTATCTACGGTTTGTTGGGTCTGCAAGTTTTCGTCCGGTACATGGAACCGATTACCGGCGGGCGGAGCATTCTCTCCGGGGGATTAACCCTGGCACTGCTGATTCTGCCGATTATTATCGTCGCCACCCGCGAAGCCCTGCGGGCGGTTCCCGACAGCCTCCGCCTCGCGGGTTTTGCCCTGGGGGCCAATCGCTGGCAGGTGGTGCGCGAACACGTCTTCCCCTTGGCGATCCCCGGCATTCTCACCGGCACCATTTTGGCTCTGTCTCGGGCGATTGGAGACACCGCTCCGTTGATTACCATCGGGGCGCTGACGTTTATTTCCTTCTTGCCCGAAGGCTTGCAAAGCCCCTTTACCGTCCTACCCATTCAAGTGTTTAACTGGGTGTCTCGCCCCCAGCGAGACTTTCACGACAATGCTGCGGCGGGGATTATCGTCTTGATGGTGGCGTTGCTGCTGATGAACGCGACAGCCGTTTTCTTGCGAAACAAGTTCCAGAAAAAATTCTAGTCGAACAGTTGTCGCGCCCGAACCCCCTTTCCCCAGACTTCTCCAAGAAATTGACTGTCGTTCTCATAAGCTGAATATGATTTCTAATTCTTCTCATCCCGTTGCCACGGAAACCGCTCTCACCGCCGAAGATGTGAACGTCTATTACGGCTCCAACTTAGCGGTGCGCAACGTTTTCCTCGAAATTCCCAAACACAAAGTGGTCGCTTTCATCGGACCCTCCGGTTGCGGGAAAAGTACGATCTTGCGGTGTTTCAACCGGATGAACGATTTGATTCCGGGGGCGCGCGTTGAAGGTCGCATTACCTTCAAAGGTCAAGACCTCTATGCAAAAGGGGTAGACCCGGTGGAGACTCGCCGTTACATCGGCATGGTGTTTCAGAAGCCCAACCCGTTCCCGAAATCGATCTACGAAAACATTGCCTTTGGCGCGCGGATTAACGGCTACCAGGGCGATATGGACGAATTGGTAGAGCGCTCGCTCCGGGGGGCGGCCCTGTGGGATGAGGTGAAAGACAAACTTAAAGGCAGCGGTTTGGCCCTGTCTGGGGGACAGCAGCAGCGTCTTTGCATCGCCCGCGCCATCGCTGTGGAACCGGAAGTGATTCTGATGGACGAACCCTGCTCGGCCCTCGACCCAATTTCTACGCTGCGGGTGGAAGAGTTGATTCACGAACTCAAACAGCAGTATACGATCGTCATCGTCACCCACAACATGCAACAAGCTTCGCGGGTGTCGGATTTGACGGCATTCTACAACGCCGAAGCCACAGAAACCGGCAACAAAATCGGCTACCTAGTGGAATACGACCAAACCCAAACGATTTTCCACAATCCCGCTCAAGAAGCAACTCAAGAGTACGTTAGCGGTCGTTTTGGTTGAGATGTGAAGCCCGATCGATCGGATTTTTCGCGAGCCATCAAATCCCGTTGGGGTTTTTCGAGCTTAGCGATCGAATCTGTTCGATTCTGCCTCGAAAAATGACCCGATCGATGATTTCGAGATGGAGTCGACAATGGCAACAACGACGATCGATTGCCATTACCTGAGTGTTGTCGCGAAAGAAAGATTCAGGTTGAGTCTTCATACACCTGGTAGGGGTCAACGGCCGTTGACCCCTACGGCATTCTTGGCAAATCGAGGATAGGGGTTATAGCGCTTCGCGCTGGTTTATTTACACGATTGAAGAAATCGGTTTTTTGTGTTCCCTATTCCCGATGACGGGAAATATGTAATGACACCAGCGCGAACAGCTATCGGATAATCTGAGCGTTATCGGCATCCTTATTCCAAACCTCTCGAAAGCGACTCAATACCGTTTATCACGACGGGTCATTACAACTATCACAACGGGTGAAGATCGCTACATTTTACAGACAAAAAATAATTAACCATATATTAACGCTTTCTTAACGATTTCGATCGAAAAGTTCGATAATCTTTATGTTGGATCGGGGTGTCCTCGTTCAAATCGCGATCGAAATCCAATTCGTCATTCTGAATTCGTTGGTAAAAAGCTCGAAAAGACGAGCTGAATTCAGAAAAATTTTTCAATCGCAACCGGTGTCATTTGATGCTATTCGATTGCCAATCCGATCGACAACTTTCGCCTAAATTCTAAGAGGGTTCGAAGGTAAGGATTCGACCGGTCAACCGTTAAAATTCCGATTCTCGGCTTTCTGATTCTGGTGCGATCGGGTCAATATATTTCCCCATGAACCTATTCTATTACTTACTCGAAACTCCACCCGAAGTTGTGGAAACTCAAACTCGAATTATCGATGAGTTTCTCAAGGGGGGACCGGTTATGTGGCCCCTATTGGGTCTGTCCGTTCTCACCCTCACCACGGCCCTAGAGCGCGGTTGGTTTTGGTTGCGTCTCATCTCCCAAGAAGACCGCATCGTTAATGACGTCCTCGAAGCGGCGCGATACGATTTGAGTAAAGCCCTCGAAATCGCCGAATACGCGCGACACCTGACCATCGGGCGCTTTTTGCTGGCCCCGTTGCAACTGCGGCAACCGAGTCCGGAAACCTTTCGCCTGGCCATGGAAGCCGCCGCCGATAAAGAATTCGTGAAAATGCGGCGAGGAGACAAACTCCTCGAAACCGTGATTGCCGTCGCGCCGCTACTGGGGTTGCTCGGTACGGTGACGGGATTGATTTCCACCTTCGATAACCTCACCGTCGGGGGTGGCGGTTCCGCCGACGAAGCGACAAAAGCCGCCTCCGGGATTG
Organism: Zarconia sp.; assembly: GCF_057467645.1. Taxonomy (NCBI): domain Bacteria; kingdom Bacillati; phylum Cyanobacteriota; class Cyanophyceae; order Oscillatoriales; genus Zarconia; species Zarconia sp. Next base: position 2,259 of record NZ_JBRJXU010000114.1, on the reverse strand, counting down.
GCGAAGCGCTGATGACGACGGCTGCGGGGATGGTAGTGGCGATTATGGCGCTGCTGGTGTTTCGAGTCTTCGTTACCCTCCAGGCGCAGCAGATGGACTATTTCGGCCGCGTCGGTAGCGAATTGGAGCTGATTTACCGACAAATTTGGTACGAACCCGCCGCAGAGGATACGAACTCGAATCTGCCGGTGGCCACCATTGCCGCTGCCGAGACTTCCATCTCCCGAAACGATCGAACTTAGGGGTGAGGAAATCTCGTGCGCGCGCAACAAGCTAAATCGAAAATTCCCCAAGTCAATTTGGTGCCGATGATCGACGTGTTGATGTCGGTGCTGACGTTTTTTATCATCATGGCGATGAACCTCACCAATTCGACGGTGCCGAACGTAGACGTACCGAAACTCACAGAAGGCATCGTTGAAGGAACCGATGGCAAAGGGGGTCTGGCGGCGGAAAAAAGCCAATTCCCCGAAGCTTTAATTGTGGGATTGGATAAAGAAGGTCAAATTATTTTGGACGGTGCCCCCGCAGACGAAATCCAGCTTGCCGAAGCCATGGAAGTCTTTCTGGCGGAAAATGCCGAAGGGGTTGTCAAATTAACGGCCGATCGCGAACTCAATTTTCGCAACGTCGATGGATTACTCGAAACCATGGCCCAAATTGGCGGCGATCGCGTTTTGTTGGTGGTGGAATAATGTTTTTAGCAATGGACCATGGACAATTAACAATTGACGGCGGTGACCTTGAGTTGTCACCACCACAGGCGCAGACCCCCCAAACTCAATAGTTTTAGGTTTTAAGTTGCACCATTCTCGAATTATTACTTATTACTTATTACTTATTACTTATTACTTAAAAAATGCGCTTTCAAGATAAAAACGAGCTGGGCGAAATTCCCGAAGTCGATATCACCCCGATGCTGAACGTGATTATGGTGGTATTGGCATTTTTTGTCATCGTTTCGACGACGCTCACGGGAGAACCGGAAACGGTACGGGTAGACTTACCCCGTTCTCAAGACACCGAAGCCACGGACGAAGAAGAAGCCGAAGATACCGAACCGCCACCGGTATTGCGGGTGAATGTGGCCGCTGATGGCACGATGACCGTAGACGATCGCCCCTACGAAAGAGAGGAAGTGTTGGCGATCGTTCCGGCGTATATCGAAAATAATCCCGAAAGTTTGGTGTATCTCATTCCCGATCCGGAGTTGCCCTACGAACAGGTGATTCAAATGTTAGCCGCAATGCGAGATGTGGGAGGAAATCGCATTTCTCTGGCGGTGGGAAATAGCAAGAGAGAAGCAGAAGAAGATACGGAAGGTTCTGAGGAATAAAGTTGTTAGAACATCAGGGCGATCGATTACCAACGATCGCCATCAGAAAAAGGTCGGAGTTGATGCTCTGACCTTTTTGAATGTCAGTTTTGCTTAAGCCGTTTCGCTCGGATGCTGACTCTGGTTGACATTCGGGCGGTCGGCAACCCTCTTCAAAGCGATCTGGTCGCTGGGGAGAACAGTACTCCATTCCCCATTTCCCATTCCCATTCCCTTTCCCTCTTCCAAATTCCGAATTCCGAATTCTCCCTTCCCTACCCTCACCTGAAACAGTCTTATCCAAAACTGACGTTTTTTACGTGGATCGATCGGATGAAGGTTGGGTTGGTGGGCAGTTCGATGACCGGTGTAAAAGTACGATCGCCGCACCGAACACTGCCCACCCTAATCATTTCTCCCCCTGCTCCCAAAGCACCCGAGAGTAAGCGTTGCCCATCGCATCATCAAGCCGCATTCTCCCTGGGGTCGTTCGTCCAAATAATCATAATCGCCCCACTGCCTTTGAGTTTGACTAAACTCATGAAAAACGCAACCCCATCATCATTTTCAGCCCGATATAAGTATTCATCGGCATAATCTTTTCCTAAAGATTCCACCGCAAACCCCAGTTGTTCTGTCAGAATCGGTTCGACATACTCAGGATAGGCATTACGCGGACTCACTTGGGGAATGGTAATCCACTCTCCTTGTAAAGCACCCTCCCGCAAACGAGGATTCTCGGGATCGGGATCCTCAAAAAATTGGGGCAGCTTGTCATCGGGAATCAAATCGATGGGTAAACTGCCGATATATTCGGCAATGGCTTGGGGTGTATTGACTCCTGCAGACCCCAGAGCACCGGCAATTTTAGTTCTTAAGGCAATCATCAAACCGCGACCTCCACGTCTGGTTCTTTCTGGATCGGGTTCGGGTTCGGGTTCGGG
>NZ_JBRJXU010000113.1:0-8401 GCF_057467645.1 Zarconia sp. | reverse complement strand
CACACCCCACACCCCACACCCCCATGCTCGATCGAATCCAGGAAATTGCTACCAATTTAGCCCCGCGCCTGATTGAAATTCGCCGCCACCTGCACGCTCATCCGGAGTTAAGCGGCCAGGAATACCAAACCTCGGCTTACGTGGCGGGGGTGCTGTCTTCGTGCGGGTTGCACGTTCGCGAATCCGTGGGAAAAACCGGTGTGGTGGGGGAACTCGACGGTACGGGCAATGCAGGACGCTTGGCGATTCGCACGGATATGGATGCTTTGCCGATTCGGGAATGCACCAACCTCGAATTTGCCTCCCGCCACGAGGGAGTGATGCACGCCTGCGGTCACGATGTCCATACCACCGTGGGGTTGGGGACGGCGATGGTGCTGTCTCAGCTCGATCGATCCCTACCCGGTTGCGTGCGCTTTCTGTTTCAACCGGCCGAAGAAATTGCCAAAGGCGCGCGGTGGATGGTGGACGATGGGGTGATGGATGAGGTGGATGCGGTGTTGGGGGTCCATGTTTTTCCCACCATTCCCGGCGGTTCCGTGGGGATTCGCTACGGGGCGCTGACGGCCGCTGCGGACGATTTGGAAATTATCATTACGGGGGAATCGGGACATGGGGCGCGTCCCCACGAAGCCACCGATGCCATTTGGATTGCCGCTCAAGTCATTACCACCTTGCAGCAAGCCATCAGCCGCACCCAAAACCCCCTGCGTCCCGTGGTACTGACGATCGGACAGATTAGCGGGGGGCGGGCGCCGAACGTGATTGCCGACAGCGTGAAATTAGTGGGGACGGTGCGATCGCTGCACCCGGAAACCCACGCCCGACTGCCCGAATGGATCGAAGAGATCGTGGCGAGTGTCTGCCGCACTTACGGGGCGGGGTACGAGGTAAATTATCGGCGCGTGGTGCCGTCGGTGCAAAACGACCCCCAGTTAACGCAACTCCTGGAATCGGCGGTTCAGGAAGCTTGGGGAAGCGATCGGGTGGAAATATTGATGGAACCCTCATTGGGGGCGGAAGATTTTTCCGTCTATCTCGATCGCGCCCCCGGTGTGATGTTTCGTCTCGGGGTGGGACGCGCCAACGCCCGCAACTATCCCCTCCACCATCCGAAGTTTGAAGTGGATGAGTCGGCGATTTTGACGGGGGTGGTGACTCTTGCCTATTCTGCTTACAAGTATTTTTCTTGACCCTGCCGAATTTTAGGCTTCGGAGGCGAAGGGGGCTTCGGGAGCTTTGGGGGCTAAATCTTCTCCCAATTCTCCCCCTCACCGCGTCCCCACATCCCCGCGTCACCGCGTCATTCCTCCCTAACTCCCCCATCTTCCCCATTTTTAATTTTTAATTCTCTCCTCCTACGCATCGGGCTAACGAGGGAGTTTCACACTTTTGCCCCCTCTAAGTTCGCGCCCTCAAAATTGGTTTCTTTATCCAGATACGCCCCTTTCAGATACGCCCCTTTCAGATACGCCCGTTGCAGATTCGCCCCTTCCAGATTCGCCCGTTGCAGATTTGCCCGTTGCAGAATCGCCCCTTCCAAATTCACCCCGTACAGATTTGCCCGTTGCAGAATCGCCCCTTTCAGATTCGCCCCTTCCAGATTCACCCCGTACAGATTTGCCCGTTGCAGAATCGCCCCTTTCAGATTCGCCCCGTACAGATTTGCCTCTAGCAGAATCGCCCCGTACAGAATCGCCCCTTTCAGATTCGCCCCGTACAGATTTGCCTCTAGCAGATTGACCTCTAGCAGATTCGTCCCTTTCAGATTCGTCCCTTTCAGATTCGCCCGTTGTAGATTCGCCCGTTGTAGATTCGCCCCTTCCAGAGACGCCCCTTCCAGAGACGCCCGTTCCAGATTTGCCCGTTGCAGATTCGCCCCTTTCAGATTCGCCCCTTCCAGATTCACCCCGTACAGATTCACCCCGTACAAATCTTGACAAGGCAAAACACAATCGGACAAATCCAGCCAACTCAGACAATTTAGCGCCAGCCCATTTTCGTCCCCTATTCTCTGTCCCCGTAAGCGATGAATCCAATTTCCGGCAGCATCAGGAGAAGGCCAATCAATTTTCGAGACGGTTTGCGTCACTCGGGCACAGGCATTGAGGACTGCCAGTAATGCTTCCTCCGCATTCCGAGCTTGTCGGCATTTTTCTTGATATTTCGGGCAGGTATCGAGCAGTTCCATAGGCATTCCGTGACGGAGCATAAACCCAATCAGCTCGCCCAGCATCAACTGCCACTGCGCCACCCGTTTTTCATCCCGCAAGTGAATTTCATCTCGCAGAAACCCAAACAGATACTCATCCATGGGGGATGGTCCGCAGAGAATTGCCCAGTAGCGCAAAGCTTCCCGTTCATCCCAGCCATCATCGGGATCGTCCCGACGACGATCGAGCATTTTGTGCATCCGTTCCACTTCCCGGACGATGCGCCGCGCCGTCAGATATTCCCCAAAGCTTTTGTGGGTAAATTCAAAGGTCTTTTCTCCTGCCCCGGAATGTCCGCTTTGCCGGAAATAGAACGCCGTCAGCAACCGCGTCACCCCGGATTTTGCCCTTTCCTGGAACTGGTCCAGCCATCGTCTCAAGCCGCCATATTCGCAATGGGATTCGATTTCTTTAACGGTGGTGGTGCGTCCGTCTCCGTGCCATGCCGCCAGGGCAATTTCTTCGAGGATGCGGATGAAGTCTTTTTCTTCCACTCCCGCCAATGCCGGATGCTGGCGTTTATCTGCCCAACCCCGCTCGTACACTGCGGCGAGCAGATCGGCATAAATCGTATTCAGGTTGCTCTCATCGGAAAATTGCACCGTTCCCCGCGTAAAACTGAGGGCAACCAAATAGTTGAGCAACGGCTGCGAGGTAATTTCTACTAGATTCTCTCGTTCTAAATCCTGCGGCATCCCGGTATATCCCCGTCCGCTAGCAGTGCCGTAGCGCTGCCACCACTCTTGGCGGCAATCTCGCGCCAGCAAGTTTGCTTCATCGATATAGCGGTAATTTCTGATGTAATATCGCTCTTCTTTCCACTCACTCTCCGGCAGGAAATAGGGCAGAATATGCAACACCTGCCCCGGCTTGCGAAACTCGCTGCGGTTCTCTTGCACTGCCAGTTCTCGCCCGCTGAGGAGGACTTGCAGCCGGGTTTGGCGCGAGTTAAACATCCCCACCTGTTTCTGCACCTCCCGAACGAAATCCCGCCCCGTATCCGCCGCCTGTTTCCCCTGCATCGCCAGTTCATCCAACCCATCGAAAATCACCAGCAGACGTTCTTCCCCAGTTTTGGGGTGGAGGGGATTTTGAGTCAGATAGGGATCGTAACGAACGAACTGTCCCACCGCTTCCACGAGATCGCCTGTGGGGTCAAACTGGTGCAACGGCACGAACAATACCGAAATATCTCCAACTTCCGCCTGTTTCGCCGCCCAGATTTTGCCAAAGGAGGATTTCCCCGATCCCGGCCCGCCACTGATGACGCGAATGGCATCTTTGGGATCGGCCGCCTTCAGCCAAGCCTCCAATTCCCTTTCGAGATTGACGACGACGCGATCGACTTTTTTGCCTGGGTTCGTCTCTAGCTGGTGAAAACGAACCGAGGGGCGATCGAATTCATCTTCATCTCCTTTCCCATCTTTGGCGGGGCGATCGAAATACGCCCGCAACGGCACGAATACCCGCTTGAGGCTGAAGGCTTCCAAAAACATCGGTTCGTCCACCTGTTTTTGCAGCCACGCCAAGTAGCGCAACCAACCTCGTTCCCGCTCGCTAGCTTGAGTAAAGGGCGTTTCCAGGGATTCCTTGAGGCGATCGTAGTCCGATCCCCGATCGCGCCATTCGTCGTTCAGCGCCAGGGGAAAATAGCTGGGGAGGCGCTTGCACATGGAAGTCGCCTCGGCTTCCTTCAATCCCAACCCTTGCAACCACTGGGCGAGGGGAGTTTGAATTGCGGTGAGGAGGGGCAAGCTTTTGGGATGCTCGAAAAAATGGCGATCGATGGTGACTTCCAGATTTTCGAGGTTATCCAAATCCTCGCACATCAGTTGAATCGCTTTGGCATTGGGTTGCCGGGGCATCAACTCCCGATTTTCCTCGATTAATTGGGCGATGGCGCGTGCGAGCGATCGATAAATCAGCAACCAGGCAATCTGCCCCGGTTCCGCATCCAAACCCAATGCCGCCGCCGTTTCCACCGCATCTTGCGCCACATTCGTCCAATTCCCCGTGACGCCATCAACAACCCCCTTCCCCAGAGATTTAAACAGTTCTGGAAAATCCGCTTTCAGGGATTTGTTCCAAAGGGCAACGGGTTTGGTAACGGATAATCCAGTTTTGTCGTTCATCTGACGATTTTTGTCGGGCGATTCAAAGTTCGTGAAATGCTGGGGATGCTTGAGGCGTAATCGATCGGGCATCACCAGCACGCCATGCTTGTAAGATAACGCAAGCAAGCAAGACATTGCCCGTCAATCCCCCGAAACCATCCATCGATCGCCCTTTATAGCAGTTTTTATAACGGTTGAACCGCTCTCGGGGTTGGTGGGCAGTTCGATCGCAAATGTAACAGTACAAACCCGGCGAGGAAAACTGCCTACCCTACAAATTTCTGAATCTTGCCGTTTAAACAAACCACAATCCGGAGAGTTGGGCAAGGTGGTTGAGGGTTTGGTGATGATTCGCCTGAGGAGACGCTGCGCGAAGGAACTTTTCCTCAAGAGTCACTGCGATAAGTTTCGCGATCGCACTCTCGAAATCGGGATATTATCCTGTAGCAATGGCACAATAATAAGTTAGATTTCCTCGGTCTGAATATTACGATTGGAGAAACATATGTGGGATGAAAGATACAGTCCGGACGAGTATGTGTACGGCAAAGCTCCGAACCAATTTCTCGAAGAAAACTATAATGCTATTCCGAAAGGTAAAGTTCTCAGCTTAGCAGAAGGGGAGGGAAGAAATGCTGTATTTCTTGCGAAGCAGGGCTACTCAGTCACGGCTGTTGATGCCTCTCAAGTTGGATTGAGTAAAGCCAAAAAATTAGCGGAAGACAATGGGGTTGAGCTCGAATTAATTCGTGGCGATTTAGTCGATTTCGATATCGGTGAAAATAAATGGGATGGAATTGTCTCTATTTTTTGCCCTTTACCTTCGGCGCTCAGAAAAGAATTGCACAAAAAGGTCGTTGCAGGGCTTAAACCTAAAGGTGTATTCCTTCTCGAGGCTTACACTCCAGACCAGTTAAAGTATGGCACGGGTGGCGGAAATTCGGCGGATACGATGACCTCGAAAGACTCATTAATTCTTGAGTTAAATGACTTAAAGTTTACCCATCTCATCGAGCTCGAACGAAATGTAGTAGAAGGCATTTACCATACGGGTCTTGCGGCTGTTGTTCAAGCAATTGCTTTGAAGGAAATATAACACTCGATCGCGCTTCTCAAGATAAAATACAGTCCACTTACGATCGAGTGCATTTCGCATTTCCCCAGCCGATATTCCTCAAATTTAAATCCGAAAAGGGATCTGAATTAAATCAATGACAGGCTCTAACGTTATGACGATAATTCAACGATCTGTTCGTGCAAGCGGATGAGCTTTTGCTCTAACTCGGGGTTATGTTCTGTTTTGAGAATTCGATGGATGCGATCGCGCATTTGAAAATGGTGTCTGAGGGTTGTTTCTACATCACCTTGCAAACCGGGTGTCCGTTTATTAATTTGGGCTTCGGGCAACCCAAAGAAAACCCCCCCATCGGTATACTGAATGTTGCCTTCGAGCAACTCAAAAATGCGAGCGTTGCCGGTAATCGTTCCCTTCGCTCCTTCACAGCCATAAACGTGGAGGCTGAGGAATGGTTCGTCACCAGAATTGCCCATTTGGTGAATCAAACTGCGATCGACGGCGCGCACCATCCCAGGGCTGTAATGTGCCGGTTCTCGGGTGGTTAAAATGCCTTTAGTAAAGCTGTAAATATAATGTTGGGCCGCACCAAAACATTGAACGGCGCCCCATTGAGTGGCACCATGGTCGTGAATGGCACTAAAATCTCCTGGAACCCAAGACATCACCATGATTTCAAAATGCCCGCCATCAAAAACGAGCTTGCGGCCGTAGCTATCGGCAACGGGATGGTCGAAATCCGTCCAGGGCATCAAATCTTGAGTCGAAATTTGAGAATTTTGGACGATAGTTTTGACATCTTCGGGGGTAAAAAAATCTGTTTTTTTTAAGGTGTTAATTAGTTTAATAATACTTTCTGAATAATTCCCATACTGGTTCAATAATGTCGATTGAGAAGTCATAGTTACCATCGAAAAAGCCTCAAAATATAGCCCGATAAAAAATCGATAATTTGGTGACGAACAACCGTCATAACTATCTCTATTCATAAAGTAGCAAGCTCGGATTTCTCAAAAATGAGAAACGCCTAAAAAGTCCGGTGCGATCGGCGAATAAAAGCTTAATGCTTCCTAAGAAAGATGAGACGAGGATTGTGGGCTTTCGGGGGCTTGGGGGGCAGAGGGGACAAGGGAGACAAGGGGACAATGTAGGGGCACAAGCATTTGGGCGATAAATTCTGGGTAAAACGAAACTTAACAAATCCAAATGCTTTGCCCTCTTCGCCAGACAAGGGAGAGGAGAATTATTCAATTAATCGTTCCCCACACCCCACACCCTACACCCCACACCCCATTCCCCACTTACGGAAACAGGTATTGCAGAATAACAACATCGTGCCAGACCCCATCGATGAGTCCAATTTCCTTCTGGACACCCACGATTTCAAACCCGAACCGCTGATGAAAGCGAACGCTGCCCGGATTGGCGGCTAAAATTTTGGCGACGATGTGGTGGTAGCCGTATTCTGCCACTTTCTCCATCAGCACCGTCTGCAAGGCATTGCCGTAGCCTTTTCCCGTTTCGGAAAAGCTTAGATAAATCGAGGTTTCGCAACAAACCTGATAGCCGATGCGATCGCTGTAACGCTTGATAATGCCCCATCCGATAACCGTTTCGGCGGCTTCGGCAACTAGCAGCGTTTCTCGATCGCCCATCTTATTGACGATCGCCTCTATATCTTTTGCTGTATGGGGCTTGGTATCCATCGTAATCCCGCCGTACTCGACGGCTTCGTTATAAATTGAGGCGATCGCCGGGTAGTCTCCCGCATCGGCGCGACGAACGATAAGCATCGACATCAGGCGACCCCCAAAACCGGGGAAACGATCGAACACCCAGAACCCAACTGGGGACGGCGCGCGTACTCAATTAACCAGTCAATCAGCCGATCCATCACCGGTTCCCCCGTTAGCAATTCCAAACGGGCAAACCCACCAATATTTCCGGCATTAATTTCGCTAATGCGCCAAGTGCCATCGTTATCGAGTAGAAAGTCGTATCCCAGGGTATGCAACCCCAGTTCCCGGTAGCGTCCGACGGTATTTTCGATCGCCTCGATTTCTGCATCGGTGATGTCGGCGAGGGTGCATTCCCCATCGCTGCTGACGTTGTTCACCCAATGACCGCTTTTCGATCGCCGCAGGTAGCTGCCGTAGATTTCACCATCCACCACCACCACCCGTTTGTCTCCGGCATGGGTTCGGTGGAGATAGCGGCAGAACTGAATCGGTTCGCTGCCGCCGACTTGGAGATAGGTCATCACATCGGCAAAATTGGCAAAGGTTCGCGTACCAACCAAAATGTTATCGACCTCAAACGCACCATCTCGATACCAAATTTTGAATACCCCCCGGCCACCACAGCTATTTCCCTGTTTGGCAACAATGGTTTGAAATTGCTCGAAGAACGCCAAAGCCTGCCGCCAGTCTGCCGTAGCGATCGACTCTGGCATATAATCCCCAGCCACATCCAAGAGGAAATCGAGTTTCATCTGCTCTTTTTTATTCGACGGACAGTTAACAAAGCGCGTCCACTTTTCCCATTGACTCAAGCGATCGAGATAGCCCGCAGGAAAGGGTTTGAGGGTGCGGCAAAACACCACATCGATCTCTTGCAAATCGATCCAATGTCGGGCTGATTCACCCAACGCGAGAAATCGATCGTAGGTTAAGTCTCCTTCGGCGATCGCCGCTTGAATTTCCGATCGCCGTCCGGTAAAAACTTGGGGGGTGGGAACGTGGTAGAACTCCACTCGGGGGTCGCGGGCCACCCGTTGGTAAAACGTCGGCACATCCAAGGGTTGAGATTTATATTTTGTCGGGTCGCAAATACTCAGAAGTTTCATGGTTGTTTCGATTATATAGCCGTCGCCAAGGCGGTTAGGACACTCGAGAAATCAAGCTCAAGGCTCGCATTTTCTTCTCTCCCCCTACTCACCGCGATTGCCTGCTCAAGAAAGCTCACCTTCACGATGCCTAAACCGCCCTGACGGTTGCTAT
>NZ_JBRJXU010000112.1:0-3207 GCF_057467645.1 Zarconia sp. | reverse complement strand
GGCCCTCTCCCAATTGCTCGCGGTCAATCTCGAGAGCTTGCTGCAAGAGGGGATCGGCTTCATCGTACCTTCCTTGGTCTCGGTAGGGCAATGCCAGGTTGTTGAGACTGGTGGCCACGTCGGGATGGCGCTCTCTCAATTGCTCCCGGAGAATCTCGAGGGCTAGCTGGTAGAGGGGTTCGGCTTCATCGTACCTTCCCTGGACTCGGTAGAGTCCGGCTAGATTATTGAGGCTGGTGGCGACAGAGGGATGGCGCTCTCCCAATTGCTCCCGGCGAATTGCTAGACTTTCTCGATACAAAGGCTCGGCTTCACTGTAGCGCCCCTGTTGGTACAGTTCGATTCCTTGCCAATTGAGTTGACTAGCTCGCTGTAGAGCCAAGTCGGTAGCCGTCGCCAATCGCCAACTGAGGCTATATTGCCCCGTCTCACCCGGATTAGCAGATGTAACGATCTGATAAGTTCCGGTTTCGGGGAGTTTGAGGATGAATCGAGCATTTGTACCATTGCCACTATCATCATCACTTCCAAGAACTTTTCCACTGGGACTAATAAGACCAATAATGGCATCAAAGTCTTCGCTGACCAGTTCAAACGTTACAGTTTCCTCGGCTGTGCCTTCATAGGGGTGAGTTGCAAAATAACGACTACTCTCCAGAGTCTGACTATTCTCATCGAGTTGCCCCGTCACCGCACCGGGTGTCACCTGTGCCAACTGTTGGGGAGTGGCTCTCCGGGGTAGCAGTCCCGTACTCCCTACCGCCAGCAGCACCGCGAGCACTCCACCTGCCACTGCTCGACTCTGCCTCATGTTCGATCGCTCCTACACTCTCTTCTGTAGAATACATATTTTCGATCGCACTGAGCTTATGCAGTATTTCAGCGGTAGATATTTGGATGGAACGGGGAACGGGGAATTGGAGAGACAAGGGGGACAAGGGAGAGATTTTCTTAACCTTTCACCCGAGAACCGGAGCGATAAATCCATCGGCTATCCATTCTTTGAGCCATTCTCTAGCGGTATTCTCCGATACGCCGAACCAAGCTACGACATCAGAAGAAGCGATCGAAAATGGATTTTCGACTTCATCGAGAACCCACGCCAGGATGCGGGTCAAGCTTTAAAACTGTCGGGCGTATAACCTTTGCCTAGCAAAGCTTCGATCGCTTTCGATCCTAAAAAGCGTCGGGCGTTAATCTGAGGCGTATAACCCTTGCCGGCTCTTGATTTGAATGCCTTCGAGCGTAAAAAATCTGAGATGTTCTGAACCTTCAGTCCAACACATTGGGCGGCTTGGGTTTGTTTGTTGTCAACAGGCTTACTATTGCTCTTCTCCCCGTCTCTCCCACGGATCGATCCCGTTCTCCCGAAGCAATCGCTCGAAATAGTCCCGCTCGTCGCGGACAACATCATCGAGAGCAAATTCTTCCCCCAGTCGCGATAAGTCGCCTTCGAGTTGCTGTATGCGATCGCCAAGCCGATCGTTTGCTTTGGGTCATTGGTGATGTCTCCGGGCGAGGGGGCGATCGAGCCGTCAATTATTTGTGTTCTGGCGATCGACATCCGTTTCTTCAGTTCTCGACTCTGGGTTTTCCGATTCGATCGCCTCCGAAGCGCTCAATATAAATGCTTCTAAAGATTGACTCATCACCGCCCCAACCAGAAGGTTCCCCAGCGTTTCGAGTTCGTCAATCTTACCAATAAGCTCCTTGAGTTCGAGGGAAATCTCTTCAAACCGAATTTCAAGGATACGGATAATATCGCCTTGTCGGGCAAGACGTGCTTGCTGTAATCCTTGCTGTAATCCCTCCTGCAATCCTTCCTGTCTGCCTTGTTCCCGTCCTTTCTGTTCCCAATCCGTTACAAATTGCATCACGCGCTCCTTGGTTTCCAACTCCATCGATTCGAGAACTCGATCGAACTCCTCTTCTTCGTCCTCATTCAATGGTAAATAGGTTCCGACAAATCCAGATATTAACTCCATTTTCTCTCGATCTAGCTCAAGGGTAGCAAGCAATCGCAAACACTCGGCTTTGACTCGAGCGCGTTCGGAGGGTGCAATCTGCATCTTCGCCATCAGAGCTGACGCGACGGGATTCTCCCGCCCGAGGAAATCTCGCCAGTTGAGCCGATTGAGTTGAATGGCCACAAAGCTAAAATCTAACACCTGTCGGTCTGGGAACCGAACGACGTAGCGATTATCCTGCGCCTGAAAGGGTTCGTCAAAGGTAAAGAGCGCGATGGGATAGACGGGCAAACGGAATTTTTCGTGCAAGCGAGCAAAATACTGAAACATCCGCAATCGGAAGTCTTCTTGGGTGTAGGCACTCGACTGCGATTCGACGTGAACGAGGAAACAAGCTGCCCGGTCTTGAAACTTGAGGCGGGCGACCACATCGGCAACTTTCTTCTTGCCTTGGGTAATGGGACTGAAGACCTCGCGAACCGTTTCGGTCGGCTCTAAACTGAACTCCGTGGGTTCGGAGTATTCCAGGACTTGGGGAGCGAACAGTTCGAGAAAATCGAGAAAGAAGGTGGAAAGTAGCTCTTTGAAGATAGCATCGTGGTCGATGGATGGTGTCACTACCAGGTACTCCGATAACGTATAAGACGGCGAATCATCAATCGATTCCGTTCGGTAGTTTCTCACCAATGTCCGTCCAACTCAAGCCTCTGATGTTGGGCGATCGCATCTTCAAGCCGAAACCTGCCGAGCTTCCCGGATTGGCTCAACGTACCAATCTGGTTTCGGTGGTGCGGGTGGGGTCGTGCGTTCGATATACGATCGAACTGCAATATTGTTTCGATCGCCATTGCAACCGAGAGAGAGCAGACATTCGTTAGTCAGGTCGCGCCCTGTCTTTTGTTCAAGCTCTTCCCATACACCAGTTAGGTTTACCCAAAGTCTGTCTTTAGCCATCAGTATGTCTATGTACATATATCGTCTAGCCTCATTATCTTTTCCCCAAAGCCTTCCACTTCAAACTTCTCACTTCAAACTTCTCACTTCTCACTTCAAACTTCCCACTTATTACTTATTACTTATCACTTATTACTTACCCAAAGCCTCCCACTCCCCCGCCAAAATAAACGCCGCCCAATAATAAGGACGACTATATTTCCCCTCTTGCGAAATCGCCTCCAACTGCACCTGACGCAACGCCTCGCTTCGTCCCATCCCCTGCATCAACTTTTCGTAATACCGC